>JANMYG010000650.1:0-33505 GCA_031381865.1 Betaproteobacteria bacterium
AAATGGCGGCAGGCGTCTGGCAAGTTCGGCCGCCCTTGCAACAGGCACATACCGGGGACTCTCGCGGTACAGCACAAAGCCGATTGCATCCGCGCCGGCGGCCACCGCGGCATCCACATCCTGCTCGCGGGTCAGCCCGCAGATCTTGATCCGCGTGCGCGGGTCAGCGGCAATTGCTGATGTCATGGAAGCCCATCAAAGGCCGCAGTTCGATCTGGCAAGCCCCACTGCGGGTCATAACGCGGACCCAGGAAATACAGGCCTTCGGGCGAAAAAGTCGGCGCGGCAGCGTCGCGGCTTCGTGCGGCCAGGACTTGCTGCATCCATTGCGGGGGGCGCTTGCCTTGTCCGATGGCGACAAGGCAACCCATGATGTTGCGGATCATGTGGTGCAGGAAGGCATTGGCCTCGAACTCAAATCTCCAGTAGGCACCACGTCTGGAAATCGTGATCCGGTGCATCGTCTTGACCGCCGACAGTGCCTGGCACGCCGCGGCACGGAACGACGTGAAGTCGTGTTCGCCGAGCAGATGGCTGCTCGCCAGCTGCATCGGCTCCTGCGCCATGGGTCGCATGACCCACCCGACCCGCCCCGAATCGACGCTGGGCCGTACTGCTGACTCCAATACGACGTAGCTGTAACGTCGCGCGATTGCGTTCGCGCGACAGTGAAATTGTCTGGGCACCTCGACCGCCCATTCGATGCCGATGTCGCGCGGCAAGAATGCGTTGGTGCCCCGAACCCAGGATACAGGCCTGCGCTGCGCGATCGTGTCGAAGTGAACCACCTGCATCAGGGCGTGCACGCCGGCGTCGGTTCGTCCCGCGCATAAAGTGGTGACCGGATGCGCAGCCATCTTCGACAACGCGGACTGGATGTGGTCCTGAATGGTGCGGCGGGACAGCTGGCTTTGCCAGCCCTCGTAAGCGCGGCCGTTGTAACTCACGCCAAGCGCCCACCTGACGCTCCCCTGGACCTCGCTCATGCCGAGCACCCGGCAGACACCTATCCCAAGCTGCTGAGCGCCCGTTGCGCGCGGGTTTTCAGATCGCCCGATGCCTCGGCGATGACTTCTTCGATCAGGGCGCGCGCGCCGTCGTCGTCCCCGATCGAGACGAACTCCTCGGCCAGAGCAAGCTTGGTTGCCAGCGGGTCCTCGGGCGCAGCGGCTACTGCTGCGCCTGCCGGCTCCGCCACCGGATCCAGATCAAGCGACAGGGTACCCAAATCGAACTCGAGCATCCCGGAATCGGCCGGCGCTGGAGAATTGAGCGGCGCCTGCGAGGCGGTGAGCGGCGTCGGGGCGGTATAACCGAAACTCACATCTGGCAACGGGGCGTCAACCGTGCCAGCAGGTGTCGTCGCCATCTTGATTGTCTGCAGCGGGATCGGGTTGGTGGAGCCGAAACTCACCTCCGCCTGTTGCCGGAAGTTCTCGGTCTCGTTCGGCGCGATGGCCACCGTGTCATTGGCCAGTGACAATTCTGGCAAAGCCACCTCTACCGCCGAGGCCTGGTCGGTAGCACTTGCCGGCGAGGCCGCCAAAGCCGCGGTGGTCACCCCAAAATCCATATCCAGCGGCGCCGGTCCCGAATTCACTGCCCCGATTGCCACGGTGGGCTCCAGTTGGCTGGGCATGGCATCCATGATGGCACTGGCTGGTTCATCGTCGAGTGAAAAATCGAGATCGAGATCGACGTCGATTGGCGCTGATACCGACGCTGCTGCCGGTGTGATTTCGAGCCTTTGGGTTGCGGCGCTGGCTGCCGCAAAACCGGCGAGTTCCCTGGCTGGCATCGCTACCGTCTGGTTCTGGATGGACGGCTGTCCGCCAGGCTGGTACAGCGGATTGCCCGGGTCGATGGTCAACCCCTGCTCGCAAATGCGGGCCCAATCCTGGCTCTGTGCTCCGGTGAGCTTGAAGGCCTCGTTGGCCATGGTTTCGAACGCTTGAGCATCCCGGCGCTTCGCATAGATATCAAGCAATTTCTGATGCACCGCGACGCGCCCGGAGTGGGTGCGCAGGGCTTCCTTGAGGATCTCCTCTGCCTGCAGGTCGCGGCCATATGCCAGGTAGACGTCGGCTTCGGCGACTGGGTCAACGTCGTCCGCAGCGTCTAGTTGGCTCGGCGAGTAAACCATCGATGAACCGGTTGCGGCACCGTCGTTGGTGTCTACACGCTGTCCGCCGCTGGCGCCAAAAAACGAGTCGGGCTGGAGTCGGCTTTCCAGGAAGGCGCTGTCGACTTCCGCGGTCTTCTTGCGCTGCCGCGCCCTGTATAGGCCAAGGCCGGCCAACAGCGCGACCAGCGCCCCGGCACCAAGCAATACCCCCTGGTTGTCGAGCAGCTTGTCGACCAGGCCGGGTTCGACCACGGCGGAAGCTTTGGGCGGCGGAACTGCCGACGCTACAGGAGCAGTTGGCGGCGCGACCGCAACCGGCGCCATGGGCGCCGGAACCGCTGGCACTGCGATGGCCGGAGCTGACGATGCGACAGCCGGCGCAGCGACCGGAGCAACGCCAGCCACTGGCGCAGGAGCCGCAGGCGGAGGTGCCGGCACTGCGGCGGCCACCGGTGCCGGGGCCGCGGCAGGCGCCGAAGCAACGGTGGTCGAGGCTGCTCCGAGGCCGCTCAAGTCCTTGATGTTCTTGGAGAGCTCGGCTGCCCGTTGGCTGGCGTCCTTGGCGATCTTGTCCTGGGCTATTTTTTCCTCGGCGGCCTTGGCCTGTATCGCGCCCTTGGAAAGCGTCAGTTTGTCTGGCGTCTGAGCAGCGGGTTTCTTGTCGTCGACCTGTGCCTGGATACTGCCGGCGGCCTTGCGGTCTGGTGCGGCGACCGGCGTGGCCGGGGCGTTCGTGGCCAGTTTGGTCCTGAAGTCATTGAAGTCACGGCTCTGGGCAACCACAGTCCGTGCTGCTTCCGGCGCCGTCATGGAAAGTGCCTGCTCCTGGCTCGGGACTGTCAACACGGCACCGGCTTTGAGACGGTTCAAATTTCCGTTGACGAAGGCGTCTGCGTTCGCCCTGAGTAATGCCACGAGCATTTGGTCCAGCGACACTTGTGCGGGCTTGATCGCTGCTGCGATCTTGCTGGCGGAATCACCCGGTCGCACCGTTACCGTCGTGCCGTTGTCTTTGGGCAACCTGGTCAGCGGTGCCCCCGCTGGCGCGGCCGGGGGCTTTCGCGCCGCCGTCGCAGCCCGCGCTGGCGCCGGAGTCGGCCCAGTGGCAGGCGCGGATGCCAGCGGCACCGCGGTCACCTGCGGCGAGGCCGGCGCCACGACCGCCGCCGCCCGCATGCTTGGCGGATCCAACAACATCGTGTAGTCGCGCACGATGCGACCGCTCGACCAAGTGGCTTCCAGGATCAGGTCGACAAACGGTTCCGTGACGGGTTTGTCACTGGTCATGCGGACGTACGCGCGGCCATCCGAACGCCGCTGCAACGACAACTGCACTCCCGCAAGAGCCGGGTTGTATTCGAGGCCGGCTGCTCGAAATGCTTCAGGCAGCGCCACCGAGGCCTTGAGGGACGCGGCTTCTTCCGCGTTGATATCCAGGATGTCAATTTCTGCGCGCAACGGGTCACCCAACGCCGACTGCACGGTGATTCGCCCCAGGGCTAGCGCCCAGGCATTCGATCCGGAAAGGCCAAACAACGCGGCGACCAACGATGCCAGAGCGGTCTCGCGCCAGCGATATGACTTAGAAATCAATTTATAGCCTCCGATGTTCGGGCGACTCGCCACCACGGGCACATTGTGGGAGCAAACGCCTCGACTCTCAAATCTTGAAAAGTACCATAACATCAATGTCTTAGCCTGACAAGCTGAGAAAGCGCTCAAGTATCGTCGAGTGACTCGCGGTAGGCTGTCCGGCTGCGCCGATGTTGCCAAACGACAACGACCCGTCGTTCGATCGGGTGCGTCGCGATGGCTTGTTGAGCGAGCCTGGATTACTCCTCGAGCAGAATGCGCAACATTCGCCGTAACGGTTCCGCCGCTCCCCACAAGAGTTGGTCGCCGATCGTAAATGCACCAAGGTACTCCGGACCCATGGCGAGTTTGCGGATTCTGCCGACGGGTATGCCCAGTGTCCCGGTCACGGCAACTGGTGTCAGGCCGACGATGCTCGCTTCACGCGTATTCGGTATTACCTTTACCCAGGCATTGTCGGCCGCGATCAAGGCCTCGATGTCGGATGTGGCAATGCTCTTCTTGAGCTTGAAGCTTAGTGCCTGGCTATGGCAGCGCATCGCCCCGACTCGAACACAAAATCCATCAACGGGGATTTCGGGCGTTCCAAATGCGGCGCCTTGCGCCAGAATCTTGTTGGTTTCGGCGCCGGCCTTCCATTCTTCCTTGCTGACACCATCGCCCAGGTCCTTGTCAATCCACGGAATAAGGCTGCCGCCAAGTGGTACTCCAAAGTTCGCGGTCTCCTGAGTAGACAAGGCTTGTTGTCTTGCGAGTACTTTGCGATCGATTTCCAGAATCGCCGATTTTGGGTCGGCGAGCAGTTCACGCACCTCGGCGTTCAGTGTCCCGAATTGGGTCAGCAATTCACGCATGTGCTGGGCCCCACCGCCTGAGGCTGCCTGGTACGTCATGCTTGTCATCCATTCGACAAGGCCGGCCTTGTAAAGGGCGCCAACACCCATCAGCATGCAACTGACAGTGCAATTGCCACCGATCCAGTTGCGTCCGCCGCGCGCCAGCGCCTTTTGGATTACCGGCAGATTGACCGGATCCAAAACGATGACTGCGTCTTCCTGCATGCGAAGGGTCGATGCCGCATCGATCCAGTGGCCTCGCCACCCTGAAGCGCGCAATTCAGGAAACACCTTCGATGTGTAGTCGCCGCCCTGTGCGGTAACGATGATGTCGCACTTCTTCAAGGCTGCGACATCCAACGCATCTTTCAGCCTGGATTCGCTCTTGGCGGTGTGCGGGGCGACGCCGCCGGCGTCGGACGTCGAGAAGAAGACTGGTTCGATCAAGGCGAAGTCGCCTTGCGCCTGCATTCGGTCCATAAGGACGGAGCCAACCATGCCGCGCCAGCCAACCAGGCCAACTACGTTACCAACTCGCATCAGATTACCCCTTGTTGAAACTTGAAATTCGGAGGATTTCAGTCATCCGGCTCGTCAGGCCGGTGGGGCACGACGAACCGGGCTGAGTCAGCCTTTAATGGTCGTCGTATTAGCGGAGGCAACACGCGCCACCGAGCCTTTCACCACCATCAACGAGGAGAAACTGGCTCGGGAAAGCATGTTGCGCTGCATTTTTTCATTTTATGCGATTCAGCATTGCAGCGCCCTTACAACAGCGTCGCCCATTGCCTGCGTACCGACAAGCTTTGTGCCGCTGCTGTGTATGTCCGCGGTGCGAAGGCCCTGGGCCAGCACGCTCCTGACAGCAGCCTCGATTCGCGCCGCCGCCTGTTGCTGTTTCAGGCTGAATCGAAGCATCATTGCTGCACTCAGGATCGTGGCCAGCGGATTGGCAATTCCTTTGCCAGCAATATCAGGCGCACTGCCGTGGCTCGGTTCGTACAAACCCTTGTTTTGCGAGTCCAGGCTGGCCGATGGCAGCATGCCGATCGAACCGGTCAACATCGCCGCCTCGTCGCTGAGGATGTCGCCAAACATGTTTCCTGTGACGACGACGTCGAATTTCTTGGGCGCTCGCACCAATTGCATGGCTGCGTTGTCCACATACATGTGATCGAGCGCCACGTCCGGATATTGCCGACCGACTTCGGTCACGACATCCTTCCAGAACTGGAAAGTCTCCAGCACATTGGCCTTGTCCACGCTGGTCACCCGTTTGTCACGAAGGCGGGCAGCCTGGAAAGCGACATGCGCGATGCGTTCGATCTCCGGGCGCGAGTAACGCATGGTGTCGAACGCCTCTTCGCTCCCCGGAAAGTGGCCGTCGACCGCGGTCCGGCGACCGCGCGGCTGTCCGAAATAGATGTCCCCGGTCAGTTCGCGGATGATCAAGAGGTCCAGCCCCGCGATCAATTCCGGCTTCAGGCTGGAGGCATCGACCAGTTGCTCATAACAGATCGCGGGTCGCAGGTTGGCGAACAGGCCGAGGTGTTTGCGCAGGCCCAGGATCGCCTGCTCCGGGCGCAACGCGCGTTCCAGCACGTCGTATTTCCAGTCGCCCACCGCACCAAACAAGACGGCGTCGGCTTCGGCCGCGAGTTTGAGCGTCGCATCTGGCAACGGATGGCCATAGGCCTCATAGGCGGCACCGCCGACGAGCGCGGTCTCGGTCTCGAACCTGAGGTCCAGCGCGCCAAGCACCTTGATCGCCTCTACAACAATCTCTTTTCCGATGCCATCACCAGGCAATACGGCAATCTTCATTGTGTTCGCATCCGGATATGTAGGTGTGTCATGCAGGCAGACACCAAGTTCTATCTGTCCATTGACTCGCGGTTCTGCTGCGCCGCCGTTGCACGTTGTTGTATCACCGCTTCAGCGGCTTGGCGTTGTTGATCTGCCTGCGCCTTAAAACCGCTTTCGGCCTTGTACAACTCGGCACAAAGGTAACTGTTGTTCAACGCGCCCGCCTGCACCGCCAGGCACAGTTCACGAAGGGACTTCGCCGTGGTTGGATTTGCCAGCACCGCCCTCAACTCCGGTGGCATCTTGGCGAGCCGGTTGGCTTCCTCGGCCTGCTGACAGATTGCGGGGTTCCGCTGCTTGTACCTGACGTCAGCGCATCTTTGAACCACTGCCTGCAACTCCGGCTGCCGGCCAAGCAGGGATTGAATCGCCGGAATCGCCAACAGGTCTTCGATCAGACCGGCGTTGGCCATGGGCCATGCCAGCGCCAATGCCAGAACGAACGACAGTTTCTTAAGCAATTTCATAGTAGTTCCTTGGTGATCAGCGAATTTGCCAGCCATGGCTTTTCAGCCAGGCGCCGGGCCTCGAACGCCTTGATCTTGTCGGCCTGGCGCAGCGTCAGGCCGATGTCGTCAAAACCGTTGACAAGACAGTACTTGCGAAAGGGCTCGACAGTGAACGGGATCTCCACACCTTGTGGCTTTATGACCATTTGTCGCGCGAGGTCAATCGTGAGCGCGTAACCCGGAAACGCCGCCAATTCATCGAACAGTCGACCGACCTGGGACTCTTCGAGCGTGATTGGCAACAATCCGTTCTTGAAGCTGTTGTTGAAGAATATGTCCGCATAACTGGGGGCAATGATGGCGCGAAAGCCGAACTGGTCCAGTGCCCACGGCGCATGCTCGCGCGATGAGCCGCAGCCGAAGTTCTTGCGCGCCAGCAGTATCGACGCGCCGGAGTAGCGCGGCTGGTTGAGCACGAACTCCGGATTGGGGCGGCGACTCGCCGGGTCTTGCCCTGGGAATCCAGGGTCAAGGTAACGCCAGGCGTCAAACAGGTTCGCGCCGAATCCGGTCTTGCGGATCGACTTGAGGAATTGCTTGGGAATGATCGCATCGGTGTCGACATTTTCGCGATCCATTGGAGCCACAAGGCCTGTGTGCACAGTGAACTTTTGCATCATTTCTTCTTTGCGGCATCTTCGATTTTTTCGCCTGCCTTTTGAAGGTCTTGTCCCATGCCCCTGACGGTGTTGCAACCGGCCACTGCTATCGCCAATGACAGCACCAAGGCAATTTTCAGCAATGCAGTGATTCCCATCGAACTAAACGAATTTCCGCACATCGACGAAGTGCCCATGCACTGCCGCGGCCGCCGCCATGGCGGGGCTGACGAGGTGGGTGCGGCCGCCGGCGCCCTGCCTGCCCTCGAAATTGCGGTTGCTGGTCGACGCGCATCGCTCACCAGGTTCGAGCCGATCTGCGTTCATGGCCAGGCACATGGAACACCCCGGCTCGCGCCACTCGAACCCGGCCGCGATAAATATTTCGTGCAGACCTTCGCGCTCGGCCTGCTGCTTGACGAGTCCGGAGCCCGGAACGACCATCGCCAGCCGGATGTTGCCGGCGACCTTCCGGCCGAGCTTCTTCACCAGTGCGGCTGCTTCCCGTATGTCTTCGATGCGGCTGTTGGTACACGATCCGATGAAAACCTTGTCGACAAAAATGTCGCTCAGTGCCTTTCCCGGCTCAAGCCCCATATAGGTCAAAGCCCGCTCGATGGCGCCGCGTTTGTTCGGGTCCTTTTCCTTGTCCGGATCAGGCACATGCCCGTCCACGCCGAGCACCATTTCCGGTGAAGTTCCCCACGTCACTTGAGGAACAATTTGGGCGGCGTCGAATTCGACGACTGCGTCATAGTTTGCGCCAGCGTCGGAATGCAAAGTGCCCCAATACTTGACAGCCAGGTCCCATTCGCGACCCGTCGGCGCCAATAGCCGACCCTTGACGTAATCGATGGTCTTCTGGTCCACGGCAACCAGCCCGGCGCGGGCGCCAGCTTCGATCGCCATGTTGCAGACGGTCATGCGCCCCTCCATGCTGAGCGCGCGAATTGCAGCGCCGGCGAATTCGATCGTAAAGCCGGTGCCGCCCGCGGTGCCGATACGCCCGATGATCGCCAGCACGATGTCCTTCGCGACACAGCCACGGGGCAACGTGCCCTCGACCCGAACCAGCATGTTCTTGGCCTTCTTGGCCAGCAAGGTTTGCGTCGCCATCACATGCTCGACTTCGCTGGTGCCGATTCCATGCGCCAATGCGCCGAAAGCGCCATGGGTCGAGGTGTGCGAGTCTCCGCACACCACGGTCATCCCTGGCAAGGTGGCCCCGTTTTCAGGGCCGATCACATGCACGATGCCCTGGCGCTTGGACAAAAAAGGAAAGTATGCCGCGGCGCCGTACTGGCTGATGTTGGCATCCAAAGTGGTCACCTGCTCCCGACTGATCGGATCAGTGATTCCGTCGTAACCGTTTTCCCATCCGGTGGTCGGTGTGTTGTGGTCGGCCGTGGCCACGATGGAACTGACGCGCCAGACCTTGCGGCCAGACTGGCGCAGCCCTTCGAACGCCTGCGGGCTGGTCACCTCATGGACAAGATGGCGGTCGATATAGAGCACCGCAGTGCCATCGTCTTCGGAGTGGACAACATGCTCGTCCCAGATCTTGTCGTACAGCGTGCGGCTCATTGTGATTTGGCCAAATCCATGGATGTTTCGATTTTATTCCCGACCAGCACCGCTGATGCCGTGGGGCCTGGACACCGCAGGACGCCCAAGCCCCAACAACGTGACTCACCTCTGTCCAATTGGAACGACGTCTCGCTGCACGGACCCGGTGAACAGTTGGCGCGGCCGGCCGATCTTGTATTCGGCGTCGCCGATCATCTCGTTGAGCTGGGCGATCCAGCCTACTGTGCGCGCAAGCGCAAAAATCGCGGTAAATAGCGACGTGGGAATGCCGATCGCACGCTGCACGATGCCAGAGTAGAAGTCCACGTTGGGGTACAACTTGCGCTGGACGAAATAGTCGTCTTCCAGTGCAATCCTTTCCAGGGCCATTGCCAGCTTGAACAATGGGTCGTTCTGCAACCCAAGGGCGCTCAAGACCTCGCGGCATGTATCCTGCATCAGCTTGGCGCGCGGGTCGTAATTCTTGTAGACCCTGTGGCCAAAGCCCATCAGCTTGATGCCCGAGGTCTTGTCCTTGACCTGGCTGATGAATTCGCCCACTTTGCTGACACCGCCCATTCTTTGGATGTCTTCGAGCATGTTGAGGCAGGCCTCGTTGGCGCCGCCATGCGCCGGGCCCCACAGGCAGGCGACACCCGCGGCGATGGCCGCGAACGGATTGGTGCCGGAGCTTCCGCACAGACGCACAGTCGAGGTGGATGCGTTTTGCTCATGGTCCGCGTGCAGGATGAATATGCGATCCAGGGCGCGTTCAATAACCGGATTGACCGTGTAGTCCTCACACGGCGTGGCAAACATCATGTGCAGGAAGTTGCCGGCGTAGCTGAGGTGGTTCTTCGGGTACATGTAGGGTTGGCCGGCACTGTACTTGTAGGCCATCGCAACCAGGGTCGGCATCTTTGCGATCAGGCGGATCGCGGATATCTCGCGGTGTTCCGGGTTGTTGATGTCGGTGCTGTCATGGTAGAACGCCGACAACGCACCCACCAGGCCGGTCATGATCGCCATCGGATGGGCATCGCGCCGGAAACCGCGCAGGAAGAACTGCATCTGCTCGTTCACCATCGTATGGTTCGTCACACGCTTCGTGAAGTTGGCCTTCGCCGCAACATCCGGCAGGTTGCCATAAAGCAGCAAGTGGCAGGTTTCGAGAAAGTCGCAGTTGGTCGCCAACTGCTCGATCGGATAGCCCCGGTATAGCAGTTCCCCCTTGTCCCCATCGATGTAGGTGATCGTCGACTGGCACGAGGCGGTCGAAAGGAACCCCGGGTCGTAGGTGAACATGCCGGTTTGCGCATACAGCTTGCGGATGTCGATCACGTCCGGTCCGACACTGCCGCTGTAGATCGGCAATTCAATATTGGACATGCCACTGGTGAATGACAGAGTGGCTTTGTTGTCGGCTAGTTTCATTTTCACCCTTTCAGCGTTTATCTCTCAACATATCCAGGACTTCCAGAACCTCGTCCCGATCAAGCCCGATATCGACTTGCGCGAGTTGTTTGCGCCCAAGATGCAGATCCAGCAGATCATTGTCACTCAGGTCCATCAGATCTGTCAGGCAGCGCGCCTGGCGCTGGGTCAACGTGGCCGAGTAACGATGCAGGAACCGTTCCACGAACAGATCGTTTTCCAGCATTCCCCTGCGGCAACGCCACCGGAGTCGGCTCAGTGACCGCTCGTCCAATGGAGCATCGGGTGCGAGGTCGCCCAAGATCGTATTTCGTTGCAACTCAGATCGTCCTGTAAACCATCATCTCCTTGATCTTGCCGATGGCCCGGGTGGGATTCAACCCTTTCGGACACACGTCGACACAGTTCATGATGGTGTGGCATCGGAACAGCCGATACGGATCCTCCAGGTTGTCCAGGCGCTCCGCAGTGGCCTCATCACGGCTGTCGGCAATGAATCGGTACGCCTGCAAGAGACCGGCGGGTCCGACAAACTTGTCCCGATTCCACCAGAAGCTGGGGCAACTGGTGGAGCAACTCGCACAAAGGATGCATTCATAAAGGCCGTTCAGTTCCTCGCGCTCCTGCGGGCTTTGCAAGCGCTCCTTTTCCGGCGGGACGCCATCATTCACGAGGTAGGGCTTGATCGAGTTGTATTGCTTGAAAAATTGCGTCATGTCGACAATCAGGTCGCGGATCACCGGCAGCCCGGGAAGCGGCTTGAGAACGATGACGCCAGATAGCGTTCGCATGTTGGTCAGGCAGGCAAGGCCGTTCTTGCCGTTGATGTTCATGGCGTCGGAGCCACAAACACCTTCCCGGCACGACCGGCGAAAGGAGATCGAGGGGTCGACCGCCTTGAGTTTCATCAGGGCGTCGAGCAACATGCGCTCGCTGCCATCGAGCTCTACGTCGATCGTCTGCAGGTAGGGTTTGGCATCCCTGTCCGGGTCATAGCGGTAGATCTGGAAAGTACGTTTCTGCATGTCTAGCTCCGGACGGTTCGGGCGGGGATGAGTTTGTCAAGCGGGGCTCTGGCGCCAATGCCGCGGTTCGTCAAAATGTACGCACCTTGAGCGGGACCGACGCGACGGTAAGCGGTTTCATTTGCACCGGCTTGTAGCTGAGTCGGCTGCCGTCGCGGTACCAGAGCGAGTGTTTGTGCCAGTCGGTGTCGTTTCGGCCGTTCGGATGAAGCGGGGTGTCGCCGTAATCATCCACTGAATGCGCACCACGGCTTTCACGGCGCGCGGCCGCAGAAACGATGGTGGCCTGGGCAGCCTCGATCAGGTTTTCGACCTCCAGGGCCTCGATGCGCGCGGTATTGAAAACCTTGGACTTGTCCTTGAGGTTGATGCCGGATACGCGTTCGCGGATGCGGGCGATTTCGGCCACGCCCTGGTCCAGTTTGGCCTGGGTCCGAAAAACACTGGCGTGCTTTTGCATCGTGGCCCGAATGTCGTTGGCGACGTCCTGGGCATATTCGCCATCGCTGGCGTTGTCCAGCCGCGCCAGGCGAGCCCGGGTCAGGTCGGCGGAATCGGCTGGCAGCGGCTTGTGGTTCAGATTCTTGTCGTTGAATTCGACGATGTGGTTGCCAGCCGCGCGACCAAAGACGAGCAGGTCCAGAAGGGAGTTGGTGCCGAGCCGGTTCGCGCCGTGCACGCTGACGCACGCGCATTCGCCTACCGCATACAGTCCGTGGACCGGCGAGTTGTCGTTGCCGTCCTTTTGGCCGACGACCTGTCCATGGATGTTGGTGGGAACGCCGCCCATCTGGTAGTGGATGGTTGGCACCACGGGTATTGGCTCCCGCGTGACGTCCACATTGGCGAAGTTCACGCCGATCTCATGCACCGAAGGAAGGCGTTTCATGATGGTGTCCGCGCCGAGGTGGTCCAGCTTGAGCAATACGTAATCCTTGTTGGGGCCGCATCCACGGCCCTCCTTGATTTCCTGGTCCATGCAGCGCGAAATGAAGTCGCGGGGTGCGAGGTCCTTCAGCGTCGGCGCGTACCGCTCCATGAACCGTTCGCCATTGCTGTTGATCAGGATCGCGCCTTCGCCGCGACAACCCTCGGTGAGCAGCACCCCGGCGCCCGCGACACCGGTCGGATGAAACTGCCAGAACTCCATGTCCTCCAGCGCCAGACCGGCCCGGGCAGCCATGCCCAGTCCGTCTCCCGTATTGATGAACGCATTGGTGGAGGCCGCAAAAATGCGTCCGGCGCCGCCGGTGGCGAGCATCGTTGTTTTGGCCTGGAGGATGTGCAACTCGCCGGTTTCCATCTCAAGCGCCGTGACGCCAACTACGTCGCCGTCGACGTCACGTATCAGGTCCAGCGCCATCCATTCGACAAAGAAGGCCGTGCGCGCCTTGACATTCTGCTGGTACAAGGTATGCAGCATTGCGTGCCCTGTGCGGTCTGCGGCAGCACAAGCGCGTTCTACCGCCTTCTCACCGTAATTAGCGGTGTGGCCCCCGAATGGCCGCTGGTAGATCGTGCCGTCCGGGTTGCGATCAAAAGGCATGCCCATGTGTTCGAGGTCATAAACGACCTTGGGCGCTTCGCGGCACATGAACTCGATTGCATCCTGGTCGCCAAGCCAGTCCGAGCCCTTCACCGTGTCATAAAAATGGTAGTGCCAGTTGTCCTCATTCATGTTTCCCAGCGATGCGCCGATGCCACCCTGCGCGGCGACCGTGTGCGAGCGGGTCGGAAAGACCTTGGAGAGCACTGCCACGTTCAGGCCCGCGCGCGCCAGTTGCAGCGAGGCGCGCATGCCGGAACCACCAGCGCCAATGATGACGACGTCAAACTTGCGCTTGGAAATGGATTGGGTCATGGAAATCAGTCGGGAATTGAAAGGCGGCGCGCCGTGGAACGCGTCACAGGCGCCAAAGAACCTGTATCGCCCAGCCGGCGCAGCCGACGAGCCAGGCGATCGAAAAGATCTGCAGACCAAGGCGCATCGAGACCGATTTGACGTAGTCCATCCAGATATCTCGCATGCCAACCCAGACGTGGTAGAGCAAGGCCAGGATCACGACGAAGGTCAACACTTTCATCCATTGCGCAGAGAAAATTCCCGCCCAACGGTCGTAACCCACTTCCCCCTTGGTGAACAGCACCTGGGCCAGCAGAACCAATGTGAACAGCGCCATCAGTCCGGCCGTGACGCGTTGGCTCAGCCAATCACGCAATCCATAGTGGGCGCCCACGACGATGCGCTGTGTTCCGAAGTTAACTGCCATTGTTCGATTTCCTTTCGCTCGGTGCGTTATCGGCCGTATGCCCGCAGGCGCCGCTCGGATGTCGTTTCCCAAGCTGCGGTCCGGCGCCACCTTGCCGATGGGCCATCAATAGACACCAAACAGTTTCGCACCGCTGACAACTGTCAAGCCAATGCTCAGGAACAGGGTGACCGCCGCGGAGTTCCTTCCGAACTCCTTGCTGACGGCGTGGTTGACATCCATCCACAGGTGGCGCAGCCCGGCAATCAGATGGTGCAGGTAGGCCCACAACAGTGCCAGCACGACCAACTTGATGACCCAGGCCGGCACGGGCCCAAGGCCTTCGCTAAACGCCCGCGTGAACCTGGAAAACGAAATTTCGGACGAAACCGAGGCGTCAAACATCCAGATGGTGAACGGCAGCAGCAAAAACATGAGGGCGCCACTGACGCGGTGCAGGATGGAAACCAGGCCAGCCAGGGGGAGCCTGTAGGTCGGCAAATCCTTGAACGCGTTGATGTTGCGAAACTCGCGGCGCTTCGTCGTGGCGGGTTGGTCCAGTTCAGTCATGGAATTTGATTTTCATTTGCGTAACCGGTTTGTAATTCTGATCACTGGGCTGACAAAATTCTATTGCAACCCATGCGGCTGACGCCGGACTTGCACGCTTTGCCCCGTCCTTCGTTGTGGTCGGGCGGTGCGGGCTGCCATGGTCGGCCTAGTTGAGTTCGTTGCGATAGTAGTGTTTGTCCGTGCGGTACAGTCCCCGGCGCAATTCCATGGCTTTGTCATCATAGGTGACCGCAATCCGTTCCACACTCAGCAGCGGCGCATGCGGCGCGATATGCAGCAGTGCGCAGTGGTCGGATTCTGCAAGTACGGCCCTGATCTTTTCCTGTGCGCGGACCATGCGCACGCCAAATTCGGTCTCGAACAGCTCGTACATCGGCCCCTGATGGACGCTGAGCCGCTCGGCGGTCAGCCCTTTGAAAGGCGCCCCGGGGAGCCAAATGTCTTCCAGGATCGTGGGTTCCCCGGCAAAAGACAGGACCCGCCGCACCTTCAGCACGGCGTCGCCGGTGCGCAAGGCCAGCGCCTTCGCGATATCGGCAGTTGCACGCAGGCGCCGGCAGTCGATGATCTCGCGTTGCGCCGGCCCCTCGCTATTGGGGTCGCCGTTGTCCGGGAGCAGTTTCAGAAAGCGGTATTGGACCTGATGCTCGGCATGTGTTGCGACGAAGGTGCCTTTGCCTTGCCGGCGCACGAGCAGGTTTTCCGCCGCCAGCTCATCGATCGCCTTGCGAACGGTGCCCTGGCTCACGCGAAATCGCGCCGCAAACTCGATTTCGCTTGGAATTGCTTCGCTAGGCTTCCATTCGCCGGCTTGCAGGCTTTTCAGTATGAGTCCCTTTATCTGCTGGTAAAGGGGGCTGAAAGCTGGCGCAAGCGTGCCTGTGCCGGGTAAGGCATCCTGCTCGCGCAGGTCGCCGGGCCGACTCGCAGATAAGGTGTTTGGTTGGTGCATGGAAATGGCGCACACCGGACTCGGCGCAGAGCCCGGAGCGCAGGCCAATCATATCTTATATAAGACATAAGACAGGTTGACCCACCGTCGTTTTCAAGAGTAAAATTGGGCCGTTCGCGCGCGGCCCGTGTTATCGGTTTGGGCGGCTGTTGCGCAACCAGTTTCCCAACCATCCCTGGAGTTCACGCCATGAGCAAAAAGCCCGTCCGCGTCGCCGTCACTGGCGCAGCTGGCCAAATCGGTTACGCCCTGCTATTTCGTATCGCCAGCGGCGCGATGCTTGGTTCGGACCAGCCTGTAATTCTTCAGTTGCTCGAGATTCCCGACGAAAAGGCGCAAAACGCGCTCAAGGGCGTCATGATGGAACTCGAAGACTGCGCATTTCCGTTGTTGGCCGCCATGGAGGCGCACAGCACTCCGATGACGGCTTTCAAGAACACAGACTACGCGTTGTTGGTCGGTGCCCGTCCGCGTGGACCCGGCATGGAGCGCGCCGATCTGCTGGCCGCGAACGCACAGATATTCACGGCGCAGGGCAAGGCGCTCGATGCTGTCGCCAGCCGCAACGTCAAAGTGCTGGTGGTGGGCAATCCCGCCAATACGAATGCATATATCGCGATGAAGAGTGCTCCGTCGCTGCCGCGCAAGAACTTCACCGCGATGCTGCGGCTGGACCACAACCGCGCCTTGAGCCAACTTGCTGCCAAGACCGGCAGGGCGGTCGCGGACATCGAAAAACTCGCCGTGTGGGGGAACCATTCGCCGACCATGTACGCCGATTACAGGTTTGCAACCGTCAATGGCGATAGCGTCAAGCAGTTGATCAATGACCACGACTGGAACGTCAATACTTTCCTGCCGACTGTGGGCAAGCGTGGTGCGGCGATCATCGCTGCCCGGGGGGTGTCGTCAGCCGCGTCGGCGGCCAACGCCGCAATCGACCATATGCGCGACTGGGCGCTTGGCACCGGTGGCAAATGGGTGACGATGGGCATCGCCTCGGACGGCCAGTACGGCATACCCGAGGACACCATGTTTGGATTCGCGGTGACCTGTGCCGGCGGTGATTACAAGGTGGTGGAGGGCCTGGATATCGACGCCTTCAGCCAGGAGTGCATCAACAAGACGCTCAAGGAATTGCAAGACGAGCAAGCTGGTGTGGCGCACCTGCTTTGAGCGTGATGTATCCGCGCGACATTCTTGTCGGCGCCCAGGCGGCAACCGGGTTTCTGCCTGTTTGCGACCACTACAGCGGGGTGGAAGCGCGCATGCGCAAGAGTCTTGCGTTGCAGGCTGAACTGACCGAGGAGTTCGGGGCCTGCGTATTCGACGTCACGCTGGATTGTGAAGATGGAGCGCCGGTTGGCGGGGAGGTTGACCATGCCGAGATGGTTGCGGCCCTCGTGAAGGAGGCGACGGGCAAGACCCGGTCCGGCGGTCAGCCGGCGGCGCGAATCGCCGTGCGGGTGCATCCGGTGGACCACCCGGCCTTCGAGACCGACATGCAGATCGTGTTGCCAGGAGCCGGGTCGTTTTTGTGCCACCTGATGATTCCAAAAGTCGAGTCCGCGGCAGACCTTGATCGGGTGGTTGGTGTAATGGATCAGGTGTCGTCGGACCCGGCCGCTCGCGCACTGCCTTTGCATGCGCTGGTGGAGTCTGCGGGCGCGGTGCATCGGGCGTTTGACATCGCCGCGCATCCACGTGTGCAGTCGGTCAGTTTTGGCTTGATGGATTTTGTCTCATCGCATGGCGGTGCGATTCCGCTCCACGGCATGTCCGGCAAGGGCCAGTTCACACATCCCCTGGTGGTGCGGGCCAAGCTGGAGATCGCCTCGGCTTGCCATGCGAACGCGAAGGTCCCATCGCATTGCGTTGTGACGGAGTTCCGTGACCTCGGCGCGCTGACGGCGGCTGCGAAGATCGCGGCGGGCGACATGGGTTACACCCGCATGTGGAGCATCCACCCAGGTCAGATTCGCCCCATTCTGGAGGCGTTTGCACCTGCGCAACGGGACATCGAAACAGCGGCGGAAATAATCACCAGGGCGCGTCAGGCGGACTGGGCGCCGATAGACTTCGGCGGCCAATTGCATGACCGCGCGAGTTACCGCTATTTTTGGCATATTCTGGAACGCGCGCAGCGGACAGGCCGTGTCATGCCTGCGGCGGTGCGAGATTATTTTGTGCCGGTTTTGCCGTGACGGCCGTTCGAACTGTCCCAAGGGCCCTGACCATGAATAAGTTCTTGTCGATTGGACCAGCCGTGCTGTGTTGCGCGGCGGTGCTCGCGCAGACGGCACCAGCCGCCCGGCCCGCCAAGGACTCCAATGCGAGCCGAAAAGAGATCAAGGTGGTCGCGCGCAACACGGCTGCAGAAGCCAGGGCGCCGTTGACCCCTGCAGAACTCGCCGTGGCATTGCGTGTCGATACCGGCACCCTGCCCTGTGAATTGGGCCAGAGCGTCGTCGTGACGCCCGACGCAGCTGCGCCTGGTTTCTTCAGGCTCAGTTTTGGCAAGGAGACTTTTCGTGTATCCCCGGAGGAAACCACCACCGGCGCCATACGCCTGGAGGACAAGGCCGCCGGAGTCGTCTGGCTGCAATTGGCCAACAAGTCGATGTTGATGAGCCAGAAACAGGGCCGACGCCTGGCTGACGAATGTGTGAGTCCGGCCCAGGCCGTGACTGCGCAGGCGATGCTCAAAAACCCGCCGCCGAGCGTGCTTGATGCGCCAACGGCCGTGCTCATTGCGCCTGCAGCCGTGGTCGTTGCGCCTGCGACCGCGGTTGCTGCGCCTGCAGCCGTGCTCGTTGCGCCTGCGCCTACGGTTGCTGCCGACCCGGTCGTCGATTGAACGCCGGGCGATGCGCTGACTACCGAATTTGTTTATCAAGGAGCAAGTGATGCTGCAAGCCTACCGTACCCATGTTGCCGAACGCGCCGCGCTCGGCATTCCGCCCTTGCCGCTTTCGGCAGGGCAGACCGCCGAATTGATCGAGTTGCTCAAGAACCCGCAGCCGATGGCTACGCTGGGCGAGGAAGCCGTCCTGGTGGAACTGATCACCCACCGTGTTCCGGCTGGCGTCGACGATGCGGCAAAGGTCAAAGCGAGTTACCTCGCGGCGCTCGCGCATGGCAGTGAAAAATGCGTTCTGATCAGCCGCGAGAAAGCGACCGAATTGCTGGGCACGATGCTCGGCGGATACAACATCGGCCCGTTGACCGACTTGCTCGATGACGATGCGGTTGCCGCCGTGGCGGCGAATGGACTGAAGAAGACACTGCTGATGTTCGACCATTTTCATGATGTCAAGGACAAGGCCGACAAGGGAAACCGGTACGCCAAGGAGGTGCTGCAGAGTTGGGCCGACGGCGAATGGTTCACCAGCCGCCCTGAAGTTGCGAAAAGCATCACCGTCAGCATCTTCAAGGTGGCGGGCGAAATCAATACGGACGACCTGTCTCCGGCCCCCGACGCATGGAGCCGCCCCGACATTCCGCTGCACGCTCTGGCGATGCACAAGAACGCCCGGCCAGGCGTCACGCCTGAACAGGACGGCAAACGCGGCCCGGTGAAGTTCATCGAAGACTTGCGCGCGCGCGGCAACCTGGTCGCCTACGTTGGCGACGTCGTCGGCACCGGATCGAGCCGCAAGTCGGCCACCAACTCGGTCTTGTGGTTCACCGGCGAAGACATCCCGTTCGTGCCGAACAAGCGTTTTGGCGGCGTGTGCCTGGGCGGCAAGATCGCCCCGATCTTCTACAACACGATGGAGGATTCCGGCGCCTTGCCGATCGAACTCGACGTCGGACAAATGCACATGGGCGACGTCGTCGAATTGCGTCCCTACGAAGGCCGTGCGTTGAAGGATGGCAAGGTGATTGCCGAGTTCAAGCTCAAGAGCGAGGTGCTGTTCGACGAGGTTCGCGCTGGCGGCCGGATTCCGTTGATCATTGGCCGCGGTCTGACTGCGAAAGCCCGCGAAGCATTGGGTCTGCCGGTGAGTACCCTGTTTCGATTGCCGCAGAACCCGGCAGATACCAGGTCCGGATTCACGCTGGCGCAAAAAATCGTCGGCCGCGCGGTTGGATTGCCGCCGGGGCAGGGCGTGCGTCCCGGAACGTACTGCGAACCCAGGATGACGTCTGTTGGCTCGCAAGACACGACCGGTCCCATGACACGCGACGAACTGAAGGACCTGGCGTGCCTGGGCTTCAGCGCGGATCTGGTCATGCAGTCGTTCTGCCATACCGCGGCCTATCCGAAGCCGGTGGACGTCAAGATGCACCATGAACTGCCGGAGTTCATCAGCACGCGTGGCGGCATCAGCCTGAGGCCGGGCGACGGGATCATCCATAGCTGGCTCAATCGGATGTTGCTGCCCGACACGGTCGGTACCGGGGGAGATAGCCACACCCGCTTTCCGATCGGGATCAGTTTTCCGGCCGGTTCCGGTCTGGTGGCGTTCGGCGCGGCGACCGGCGTGATGCCGCTGGACATGCCCGAGAGCGTGCTGGTGCGTTTCAAGGGGCAAATGCAGCCCGGAGTCACGCTGCGCGACCTGGTCAACGCGATTCCGCTCTACGCGATCAGGGCGGGTCTCCTGACGGTCGCCAAGCAAGGCAAGAAGAACATCTTCTCAGGCCGGATTCTGGAGATCGAGGGGCTGCCCGACCTGAAGGTCGAGCAGGCTTTCGAACTGAGCGATGCCTCCGCTGAACGCTCGGCGGCCGGCTGCACGGTGCATCTGGACAAGGCGCCGATCATTGAATACATCACCAGCAACATCACCATGCTCCGATGGATGATCGCTACCGGCTACTCGGACGTACGCACGATCCAGCGGCGCATCCAGTCGATGCAGGACTGGCTCGCGAACCCGGTCCTGATGAAAGCCGATGCCGACGCGCAGTATGCCGCCGTGATCGAGATCGACCTGGCGGATGTGCATGAGCCGATCGTGGCCTGTCCCAACGACCCGGACGACGTCAAGACACTGGGCGAAGTGGCCGGGTCCAGGATCGATGAGGTATTCATCGGCAGTTGCATGACGAATATCGGGCATTTCCGCGCTGCATCCAAGCTGCTCGAGAACAAACGCGATATCCCGGTGAAGTTGTGGATGGCGCCGCCGACCAAGATGGACGCCAAGCAATTGAGTGACGAAGGACACTACGGAGTGCTGGGCAGCGCGGGTGCGCGCATGGAAATGCCGGGATGCAGCCTTTGCATGGGCAATCAGGCCCAGGTCAAAGAGGGCGCCACCGTGTTCAGCACATCCACGCGCAACTTTCCCAACCGCCTGGGCAAGAACGCCAACGTGTACCTGGGTTCGGCTGAACTCGCCGCGATCTGTTCCAAACTCGGACGGATTCCGACCAAGTCGGAGTACATGGCGGATATGGGCGTCTTGACCGCTGCCAGTGACGACATCTACAAATACCTCAATTTCGACAAGATCGACGAGTTCACCGACGCCGCGGCTGCCACCAAGGCGGCCGCTCCTGCTTGACACGGTCCTGCCAGCCCGCTTGGGCGGCCCTTTCGCCTGCGGATAACCGCGGTGGGCGGGCCGCAACTGCCTGACCTGCGCCGCGTTCAACGATCGGACTGACCCGGGTGCTCCAAGCCATTCCGCTGTCGTTACACACCGTGGCCCTGCTGGTTGCCAGCAACGTCTTCATGACTTTCGCCTGGTACGGCCATCTTAATAACCTCGCCACGGCGCCTTGGTACCTTGCCGCGCTGGCGAGTTGGGGTATCGCACTGTTCGAGTACCTGCTGCAGGTCCCGGCCAACCGGATCGGGTTCCAGCAGGCGGGCTTCAGCCTGGAACAACTCAAGATCATGCAGGAGGTGATCACGCTGGCGGTGTTTGTCCCGTTCGCGGTCTACTACATGGACGAACCGTTCAGGCTCGACTACGTCTGGGCCGCCTTGTGCATGGTGGGCGCCGCCTACTTCATTTTTCGCGGCTCCTGACCCGCGCAACCCAACGCGCCGCATTTGGCGGCGGTTACACTGCACCCCGCCTTGGGGCCGTCGTTGTTCCCCAGTGTTCCCGGTCTGGAGTGTTAGATGATTTTTGCCAAATTGCTGCCTCGCGAAGGCAATTTTTTTGAGATGTTCAATCAGCATGCCGACCATATCGTGGAAGCGGCACGCGCCTTCTCGAAGCTGGTTGCCAATTACAGCGATTTGCATTTGCGCCAGAAGTACAACCAGGACGTTGACAACGCCGAGCGTGCGGCTGATCGGGTGACGCATGAGGTCAACAAGGCAATCCACGTGACGTTCATCACTCCGATCGACCGCGAGCAGATTCACTCGCTGATCAATACCATGGACGACGTCGCCGATCTGATACAGGATTCCGCCGAAACGATGGCCTTGTACGACGTCCGCCACATGACCGATGAGATCGTTCGGCTCACCGATGTCAGCGTCAAGTGTTGTGAAAGGGTGCGAGACGCGGTCAAGCTGCTGGCCAGGATCGCCGAGCCGCCAGTGGCGGAAGCCGCGTTGAAGACCTGCGAAGAAATCGACCAACTGGAGTCGGACGCCGACCGCGTGATGCGTTCAGCCATGAGCAAACTGTTTCGCGAGGAACCCGATGTGCGCGAGGTCATCAAGCTCAAGGCGATCTACGAACTGCTCGAAACGATCACCGACAAGTGCGAGGACGTCGCCAACGTGATCGAGGGCATCGTCCTCGAGAATTCCTGATCCGGCCGGTCATGTCGATGGTGCAAGTGGGGGTCTGGGTAGTGGTGATGCTGGTCGTGCTGGCGTTGGCGTTCGACTTCATGAACGGATTCCACGACGCGGCCAATTCGATTGCGACCGTGGTCTCCACGGGTGTGCTCAAGCCAGGCCAGGCTGTGTTGTTCGCCTCCTTCTTCAATTTCGTCGCGATCTTCGTATTCCACCTGAGTGTCGCGGCGACGGTCGGCAAGGGCCTGGCGCAACCGGGAGTGGTCGATGTGCACGTCGTGTTCGGCGCCCTGATAGGTGCCATCAGCTGGAACTTCATCACCTGGTATTACGGAATTCCGAGCAGCTCGTCGCATGCGTTGATCGGCGGCATCGTCGGAGCGGTCATGGCCAAGGCCGGGAGCGGCGCGCTGGTCTCGGCGAGCCTGCTCAAGACGGTCGCATTTATCTTTGTATCACCGATGCTCGGATTCCTGCTCGGATCGATGATGTTGATCACGGTCTCGTGGACCTTGCGACGCAGCACGCCGAGCCGCGTCGACAGATGGTTTCGCCGCCTGCAACTGGTTTCCGCTGGCGCCTACAGCCTGGGTCATGGCGGCAATGACGCGCAAAAGACCATTGGTATCGTGTGGATGTTGCTGATCGCGACCGGATACACCGCAGTGGGCGCAGCGTCGCCTCCGACGTGGGTGGTCTTGAGCTGCTACACGGCGATCGCACTGGGCACCCTTTTTGGCGGTTGGCGAATCGTCAAGACGATGGGCCAGAGACTGACCAAACTCAAGCCGGTGCACGGTTTCTGTGCAGAAACAGGCGGTGCCATCACGCTGTTTACCGCAGCGATTCTGGGTATCCCGGTGTCGACTACACACACCATCACGGGAGCCATCGTTGGTGTCGGGGCGACCCAGCGCGCCAGCGCCGTCAGGTGGGGCGTGGCTGGCAATATTGTTTGGGCGTGGGTGCTCACCATTCCATCCACCGCCTTTGTTGCTGCGGTCGCTTATTGGGTCAGCCTGCAGGTTTTCTGAGGCCGACCGCCTTGCCCGCGCATGCCGTGCAGCCTGCTGTCGGGAATTGTCATCGCGGAACTTTCGGCGACTCTTGCATCTGGTACTCGAAATAGCGCTGGAAACTGAATGCGATGGCCGACATCAGGACTGCGGTTCCTACCAGCAGCGCGAATACGACGGCGGCGATGGTCAGCCAATTCGTGCTGCCGGCCATCGGGTCCCATTCTTTCGACGCGTTGAACTTGGCGTGCCAGTCCTGTGGTGTCATCAGCCCGAAGACAATTGCGGTGAGGGCACAACCGGCAAATGTGAATCCGAGCAACGGAATCAAGACCCAGCTCCAATGGTCATCGAGTCCGAATTGTTGTACCCGCGCGAGCCCGTAGATACCCATGCCACTTGGTACCCACAAGGCCCAACCAAGCCAGTCACGCCAGCCCCGCAAGTAGAAGCGGTGCAACCCGAAAGGGCCGCCCGTGAACGCCAGCCACGCGGCAACCGTCTTGTTCCTGCTCTTCATCGGGCTGCCATCGGCGCTGTCGCCATGTTGCCAAATCCCGGGTCGCGTTTCACGAAAAGCCACCCCCGGCCACCGCGTGGTGTGCCACCTGTTGACCGACACCGGCCGATTTCCGACAAGCTGAACGAGTTTTGCACGCCGTTGACCTCGCAGTCGCGCGCTTTGCCGACGACCGCTGGCAGTTCACGCACGGTGATTCCGGCCGGGTATTGGGGGTCCATTCTTGCCACGCATGGGCGGAATAACACTGGCCGCGCCAGAATGGAAACGGTCGTGTCGGCGTCGCTGTGGTGCGCCTGTACATTGGGCATCGGGCATTCTCGTTATAATGGAAAGCTTTCCAGCGTGTTGCTGGCCGGGTGGCCATGTTACGTGTCTCAACGCTGAAATAATGGCGGGAAGCGATTCCCGTCACCCCCGAAGGATAAATCATGGTCGTCATCCGACTCGCCCGTGGCGGTGCCAAAGCACGCCCATTTTTCAACATTGTCGTGGCCGACAAACGCACCCGACGCGATGGGCGTTTCATTGAGCGCATCGGTTTTTACAACCCGATCGCCACTGCAAATGAAGAGAGCATCCGTATTGCACAGGACCGCATGACCTACTGGAAAAGCGTGGGCGCGCAGGCTTCGCCGACGGTGGAGCGCTTGATCGAGCAGGCGGCCAAGAAAGCCGCCTGAAAATTTCAGGTGCAAGGCAGCGCGCGTTGCCTGGTAAGCCCCCCACAGCCTGATGTTGGCTCAACTCGAAGCTGCTGAGTTGCCCGCAGACGCGATCGAAGTCGGGCGGATTGCCGATGCTTGGGGCATCAAAGGCTGGTTCAAGGTGCTTCCGTACAGCAGCAGCCCGCAAGCGCTATTTTCCTCGAAGCAGTGGTATCTGTTGCCGGCAGAGCAGGGCTCCAGGAACTTCGCAGGCACCCTGAAGCTTCGACTCAGGGAAGCGAAGGACCATTCCGGCGGCGTCGTCGCCAGCGCCCATGCTATCGACGACAGAAGCGCTGCCGAGTCCCTGCGAGGCGCCAGGGTATTCGTTCCGCGGTCGAGTTTCCCTTCCACCGCGCTTGACGAGTATTACTGGGTAGACCTGATTGGCCTCGAAGTGGTCAACCGCGAAGGCCTTGTACTCGGGCAAATATCGGAATTGTTGTCCACCGCGGCGCAAGCGGTGCTGGTCTTGAAGTACCAGGCCGACGGCGTGGTTCATGAGCGCATGATCCCCTTCGTGGCGGCGTTCGTGGACAAGGTCGATCTGGCTGCCAAGCGCGTCACCGTTGACTGGCAAGCCGACTACTGAGCGTGCCCGTGCGTTTTGACGTCATCACGTTGTTTCCGGAGCTCTTTGCGCCGTTGCTGGCGGTGGGCGTGACGCGGCGGGCCTTTGAATCCTCCCAGGTCGACGTCCAGTTTTCCAACCCGCGCGAATTCGCGGATGGGGGCTACCGTCGCGTGGACGACCGGCCTTTTGGCGGCGGTCCCGGCATGGTCCTGATGGCGGAACCGTTGGCCAGATGCCTGCAGCATGTCCAGGCGTTGCGCTCGAGTGCCGCGCCGGTGGTGCTGTTCTCCCCGCTGGGCAAGACGCTCAGGCACGCGGACGTTCAGCATTGGGCCGGGAGCCAGGGGGCCGTTCTCGTGTGCGGCCGCTACGAAGGTATCGACCAGCGCTTCGTGGACACGTTTGTGGACGAGCAGATCAGTCTTGGTGATTTCGTCATGTCGGGCGGCGAAATTGCAGCAATGGCGTTGCTGGACGCAGTCGCGCGTCTTCAACCTGGCGTGCTTGGCGACGAATTGAGCCACCAGCAAGACAGTTTCAATCCGGCGCTCGACGGCCTGCTGGATTGCCCGCACTACACCCGCCCGGACTCATGGCGCGGATTGTCGGTGCCCGACGTGTTGATGTCGGGCCACCATGCCGACATCGAGCGCTGGCGTCGCGACCAACGACTGCTGCTGACAGAAATGCACCGCCCCGACCTTGTCATGCAGGCCCGCAAGGCGGGGCAACTGAGCACGAGGGACGAAGCCTGTCTGGCGGCCGGGCGCTGACCTTGCTGGGGCCGCAGCGTACGGTTAGAAGCCCGGATCTTGTTATAATCCGCGGTTGCCCGATCCTCTGTCCGGCCGCTGCCTGCCAATTGCCAGGGAGCCCTTTGTGTCATTTCGACGCTGGCGTGTACATGATCACTTGAGGAAGAAATGAACCTGATCCAAACTCTGGAGCAAGAAGAAATTGCTCGTCTCGGGAAGAAGATTCCTGATTTCGCGCCCGGTGACACCGTGATCGTGAGTGTCAACGTGGTCGAAGGTACACGCAAGCGCGTGCAGGCCTATGAGGGCGTGGTGATCGCCAAGCGCAATCGCGGTCTCAACAGCGGCTTCATCGTCCGCAAGATATCCAGCGGAGAAGGTGTCGAACGGACCTTTCAGACCTATAGCCCGTTGATCGCCGGGATCGAGGTCAAGCGCCGCGGTGATGTTCGCCGTGCCAAGCTTTATTACCTGCGCGACCGCAGCGGAAAGTCGGCACGTATCAAGGAAAAGCTGTCCGCCAAGAAGGTCGCGGCGGAGTAGATTCTTCCAGTCTGGAAAGGGCCGGCCCGACAGCAGTTCGGGGCGGCTTTTTTTTTGGCAGACGCCCATGTCCGCGATCGAACTGACCACACCACTGTCCAAGTTGCCAAATTTCGACCCGCGCAAGGTGCCGGTGGTTGGGGTGGACGCACACCTCCCGCCTGTTGCCGAATCCGCCCTGAGCCCGGACGCATTGCGCCAGCGCTTCGTGATGCCACCCGCGTGGCAACCGGAACTGCTGGCCGAGCCGAGGTTCGCGGACGGCGCGGCGGTCGCGGCATCTGTTCTTATCCCGATCGTTCTGCGGCACGAGCCGACCGTATTGCTGACTCAGCGTACTGCCCACCTGTCGACGCATTCCGGCCAGATTGCCTTTCCGGGCGGCAAGCAGGACGCCGGGGAGGACCGGATGGCGACCGCCTTGAGGGAAGCCCGGGAAGAGGTTGGTTTGCATGCCGAGTTCGTGCAGATTCTCGGGACCCTGCCGGTTTATGTGACCGGAAGCGCGTTCATCATCACACCGGTCGTCGCGCTGGTTCGCGAGGGATTCAGCTTGGACCGAAACGCCGAAGAAGTGGAAGAGGTCTTCGAGGTGCCGCTGCGATTCCTGATGGATCCGTCGAACCACCGCCGGCATGTGTTCGAGTTCGGCGGTGTACGGCGCGAGTGGCTGTCCATGCCGTATGTCGACGGCGGCAACGAGCGCTTCATTTGGGGCGCGACAGCCGGGATGCTGCGCAATTTCTATCGGTTCCTTTCGGCCTGATCGCCAGGGCCGGCCAGCGCGAACGCCAGCGCCGCGATCCACGCCTGGCTAGGCCAAGCCCTTATGATCGCCCGATGAGTTTTGTCGCCATTCTCGTCGCGTTGCTGCTCGAACAGGCGCGCCCGCTGGCGCGCTCAAATCCGATCCACATGGTCTTGCGCCGCTGGGTCCGATGGTCGGGCAGCAACTTCGATGCAGGTCGACCGCAACACGGATGGCTTGCGTGGGGCATTGCCGTGTTCGCACCAACCGCCGGAGTGCTGCTGGTGTATTGGCTGCTGGTGGAAACCGCGGGATGGCCGATC
Organism: Betaproteobacteria bacterium; assembly: GCA_031381865.1. Lineage (GTDB taxonomy): Bacteria > Pseudomonadota > Gammaproteobacteria > Burkholderiales > Burkholderiaceae_C > CAISIP01. The sequence goes on from JANMYG010000650.1 coordinate 27,232, forward strand.
GCAGTGGCATGGAACACGGTGGTGCTGTACGTCACGCTTGGCTTTCGACAGTTCAGTCACCATTTCACCGAGATCCGAACTGCGCTGGAGGTCGGGGATGAAGCCCGTGCGCGTGACCTGCTGGCAGATTGGCAGCAGGTCGAAGCCGCGGGGTTGCCGCGCAGCGAAATAGTGCGCCAGGTCGTCGAGTATTCGGTCGTTGCCGCGCATCGGCACGTGTTCGGTGTGCTGGCCTGGTTCTCGGTGTTGTCGGCAGTTGGTATGGGGCCGGCGGGGGCCGTCCTTTACCGCCTGGCGGAGTTCGTGCCCCGCTATTGGTCGCATCGCAGCGAGGCACTGCTGCATCCGGTCAGCGGCGCTTTGCAGGATGTCGCCGCGCGGGCCTGGCAGGTGATCGACTGGCTGCCGGCACGCATCACCGCCGTGGGATTCGCGGTGGTGGGCAGCTTCGAGGAGGCCATCGAAAGCTGGCGCAACTTTGAGCAGGGTGGATCAAGCGATAACGACGGCGTAATCCTTGCCGCGACCGCAGGCGCGATCGACCTGCGGCTGGGCACAGGCCCGCGCAGTGGTTCCGCGTCCGCCAGCGCCTCCGGCCTCGCCGGCGCCGCCCCGTTTGCGCGCCAGGCGGCTGGCGGGCGCGGGCAGGAGCCGCAGGTCGGCCATATGCGGACCGTCGTGGGCCTGGTCTGGCGCACGGTCGTCATGTGGATGATTCTTCTGGCGCTTCTGACCCTTGCCCGACTGCTGGGTTGAGGCAAGCCGACGGCTTCAATACCTTGTGCGGGAAAGTTCGGCGAACAACTCGCAGTAGATCTTGTAGCGGTCCGGGTGGATGCCGCCGGCCCCTGCACCTGGTGTTACCGCAGCGATCACGGCACACCCCGGCTCGTGCAGGTGGGTGCAGTTGTAGAACCGGCACCGGTCGGCGTGGGCTTTGAGGTCCGGCATGTATCTGGCCAGGCGCATCGGGTCGATCTGGTGCAGGCCGAACTCCTGAAATCCGGGGGAATCGATCAAGGCCGTGGTCTTCGATCCGTCGACCCAGTACCAGGTGGTGCTGGTTGTGGTGTGCTTGCCGGCACGCAAGGCCTGTGACAGTTCGCCGGTCTGGGCGAGCGCGGCGGGCGCAAGCAGGTTGATCAGCGTGCTCTTGCCCGCGCCGGACGGACCAAGCACCAGCGTCGACTTGCCGAAGAGGTGGCGCAGCAATTCGTCGCGATCGCGCGCTGCGGACTTCTTGAGCGACAGCGCGAGCACGTTGTAGTTCATCTCGCGGTACGGCAGCAACCAGTCCCAGGCGCGTGCAAAGGGCACAGTGAGATCGCTCTTGTTGAGCGCGATGAGGGGCGTGATTTGCTCCGCCTCGGCCGCGATAAGCGCGCGGGACAACTGGTTGCTCGAGAACGCCGGTTCGGCCGCGATCAGGATCAGCACCAGGTCAAGGTTGGACGCAAAGGACTTGGAGCGGATCTCGTCGCGACGGTAGAACAGGTTGCGGCGCGGCTCGATGGTTTCGATCGTGCCTTCATCACGCGAGGCCCGCCACAGAACCCGGTCACCGACGACGCCCTGGCTCTTCTTGCCCCTCGAGTGGCAGATGACACGCTCGCCGGTCTCCGCTTCGACCAGAAAGTGCCTCCCATAGTTGGCGACGATCAGGCCGCGCGCCAGACGCTCGGGTTCGGTCAAGCAGGACCCTCGGTGCGGCGGCTTGTCACGACAGCAGCGCGTCGACCGCCACGGCGCATTCGAAGTCGGTGCTGGAGATCCCGCCTACGTCATGCGTGTTGAAGCGGACGATGCAGCGGTTGTAGGTGACCGAAAGGTCCGGGTGGTGGTCGGACACATGGGCTACAAAAGCCACCGCGTTGACAAAGGCGATCGTCTGGTAGTAGTTCGCAAAATCGTAGGTCTTTTCTATGGCCAGCGTCGCGCCTTCGCCGCTGAGCTTCCAGCCCGTGACTTTGGCCAGGCCGGATACCACTTCGGTCGCGGTCAACGCGCGCCGGGCCACTGTGGACCAGTCCTTCTTTTTTATCATGCTGCTCATGGTGTTGGGGCTGCGGGGAGCATCAGGCCGCCATCCGCGTGAGCCTCTCGCTGGCGGGCGGATGGGAATAATAGAACTTGACGTAGATCGGGTCGGGAGTGAGCGTGGATGCGTTGTCCTCGTAGAGTTTGAGCAAGGCCGTCGACAGGTCGCGTCCGTTGGTCTGGGCTACGGCATATACGTCGGCTTCGAATTCGTGCTTGCGCGAGATTTGCGCGAACAACGGCGACACGAACAGGCCGAAAACCGGCACCACGAGCATGAACAACAACAGCGCGAGGGCGTCATTCGGCGCCGCCGCGACCAGGTTGGGTCGCACCCCCAGCGCCGTGTAGAACCACGCCTGGGTCGAAAGCCAGCCCAGCAACGCGAACCCGGCCAGGCTGAGCGCGAACATGGCCACAATCCGCTTGATGACGTGGCGGTGCTTGAAGTGCCCGAGCTCATGCGCCAGCACCGCGTCGACTTCACCCGGCGACAGTTTCGCCAGCAGTGTGTCGAAAAAGACCACGCGCTTGGCGGCACCGAACCCGGTGAAATAGGCGTTCGCGTGGGCGCTGCGTTTGCTGCCGTCCATCACGAACAGGCCTTTGGCGGCAAAACCACAACGTTGCATCAGGGCCGTGACCCGGTTCTTCAACACTTCATCTTCGAGCGGCTTGAACTTGTTGAACAGCGGCGCGATGAGCGTGGGGTACAGCATCAGCAGCGCCAGGTTCAGGCACATCCACACACCCCAGGCCCACAACCACCAAAGGCCGCCTGCAGCGCCCATCAGCCACAAGATGACAGCGGCCAGCGGTATTCCGATCAGGGCACCCACCACAGACGACTTGAGCAAATCGGCCAGCCACAGTTTCAGGCTCATCTTGTTGAAGCCAAAGCGGTCTTCGATCACAAAGGTCTGGTACCAAGCCAGCGGCAACTCGACCAGGCCGCCAATCGTTGCAAACGCCACCAGCAAGGCAATCTGCTGCGCCATGCCCGGCCCGATCAGGTGCAACAGTGCGCCGTTGAGCGCGTCGAGCCCGCCCAGCAGCGTCCAGGCCAGCAATACCGTGGCGCCAAGCGTGAGTTCAAGCAGCCCGAATCGCGTCTTGGCAATCGTGTAGTCGGCCGCTTTCTGGTGTGCGGCAAGGGATACGGTTTGCGAGAATTTGTCCGGCACCGCGTTCCGGTGCTCCGCCACGTGGCGGATCTGGCGTGAAGCAAGCCAGAACTTGAGCAGGGCGCCTGCCACCAGCGCCAGCGCAAAGGCGCAGGTCATCACGAGCGAGGGCGGGAACGAGTCGGGCATGTAGGGTGCGCAGGCGAACAGTGGAGAGCGCGAGTTTAGGCGCAAATGCATGTCGGCGTAGGGCTTCGGAGACAATCCCCCAATGCCTGGAAACACCCTGACATTGAACAAGTCCGCTCAGAATCTGGTCTGGATCGACTGCGAAATGTCCGGTCTTGAACCGGACAAGGAGCGTCTGCTCGAGATCGCAGTCGTCGTGACCGGGCCGCACCTGGAGCCACGCATCGAAGGCCCGGTTTTTGTCATTCACCAGAGCGACGCCGTGCTGGACCAGATGGATGCCTGGAACAAGGGAACCCATGGCAAGAGCGGCCTGATCGAGAAGGTGCGGGCCTCCACCGTCACCGAGGCCGTGGCGGAACAGCAACTGCTCGAATTCGTATCCCGCTACGTCCCGAAAAACGCCTCGCCGTTGTGCGGCAACACGATCAGCCAGGACCGCCGTTTCCTGGTGAACTACATGGCGCGGCTGGAGGCCTACTTCCACTACCGCAACCTCGACGTCAGCACGTTGAAGGAACTCGCGAAGCGCTGGCGTCCGGAACTGCACAGCGCATTCAAGAAGCAGCAAAAACACACGGCGCTGGCCGACGTGCATGAATCCATCGATGAACTCGTCTACTACCGGACGCACTTCCTGCGGATGGCAGATTAGGTAGAAACCCGGATCCATGCCATAATCGCAGGCTGCACTACCCCGGGTAGCGCAATTGTGCATCTCCCCTCACACACCGGGCCCGCTGAAAAAGGGCTCCTCTAGAGTGCAGCGAACATGCTGCGGTCGGCCCTGCCGGCACTGAGCCTCGTTTGATGGTTGATGTTTTTTTGACCATGAACGATGCCGCCACGCACTGTGGCGCACTCGTGTGAGATCCATACCATGAACGACGCATTTGAAGTGCAGGGCGCGCTTTCGCCCGCCGAAAACCTTTCCACCGACTTGCCGATACCCGGTGATGTCGACACCCGCGCAGATTTCTCCGAGCCCGCCGAAGTGCTGCTGGACGACAACTCCGCGCCGGCAGCTGATGTTGCGCCCGAGCTGCCGTTCTGATTCGTCAAGATGGGCCTGGCCCCCTATCTGTTGCAGGCGGTGCAGGACCTCGGATTCACCCAGCCGACGGTGGTCCAGGAGAAGACGATTCCCCTGGCGATGCAGGGCGCGGACGACGGCGCGAGCGGCGCCAAGTTCATCGACCTGATGGTTTCCAGCCAGACCGGCAGTGGCAAGACCGCCGCGTTCCTGTTGCCCGTACTGCACACCCTGCTGCGCCAGCAAGCTGACGCCGTAACCAGGGAGCGCGAGGATTTTGAGCGCGCCTGCGCCGAGGCCGTCGCCAAGGGCGAAGCCCCGCCCAAGCGCCCGAAGCGCAAGGACCCGACCAGCAGCCGCAATTTCAAGGCCGCCACACCCGGTGCCCTGGTGTTGTGCCCCACGCGCGAACTCGCGCAGCAGGTGGCGCACGACGCCATCGACCTGGTTCGGCATTGCCGCGGCCTGCGCATCGCCAACGTCGTGGGAGGCATGCCTTACCAGCTGCAGATCGCCAAGTTGCAGAATGCCGATCTGGTCGTGGCCACACCCGGGCGCCTGCTGGATTTGCAGCGCTCGATGCAGTTGAAACTCGACCAGGTTCAGTTTCTGGTGGTGGACGAGGCCGACCGCATGCTCGACCTGGGTTTCGCCGACGACCTGGCGGAAGTCAACCAGCTGACGATCGAACGCAAGCAGACCATGATGTTCAGCGCCACGCTGGCGCCCCGCATCCAGCAGCTCGCCACGCGCGTGATGCGCCAGCCGCAGCGGGTGCAGATCGACAACCCGCAGGACAAGCACCAGAACATCAAGCAGGTGCTGTTCTGGGCCGACAACGCCCAGCACAAGCGCAAGTTGCTCGACCACTGGCTGCGCGACACGACCATCAACCAGGCGATCGTGTTCGCCAGCACCCAGATCGAGTGTGATGGCCTGGCCAACGACCTGCAGCAGGACGGCTTCAGCGCCGTTGCGCTGCACGGCGCCCTGAACCAGGGCTTGCGCAACCGCCGCCTGATGGCGCTGCGCGAAGGCCATGTGCAGATCCTGGTCGCCACCGATGTCGCCGCGCGTGGCCTCGACGTGCCCACCATCACGCACGTGTTCAATTTCGGTCTGCCAATGAAGGCCGAGGATTACACCCACCGCATCGGCCGCACCGGCCGCGCTGGGCGCGATGGCCTGGCCGTGACCTTGGCCGAGTTTCGCGACCGGCGCAAGATCTTCGATATCGAGGCCTATACGCGCCAGCAGTTCAAGTCCGAGGTCATCCCGGGCCTGGAGCCCCAGCAACGTTTTCCGGATTCGCGGCCCAATTCCGGTTTCGGTGGCCGCAACACGCGCGGTCCGTCCGAAGCGCCCTCACGGGATCGCAAGTTCGGTCCCGCGCGTGGCCGTGACGGCGGAGGCAGTTTTGCGCCGCGCGAGGGCCCGGCCCGCGAAGGCTTCAGTTACAAACGCGAAGGCGGTTTCAACGACCGTTTTGCGGGCCGCGCCGAGCCGCGCAACGACAATTTCGCGCCACGCAACGACTTCGCCCCGCGCAAGCCGGCATTCGCCAAGCCGGCGCACGAGCGGGCTGCGTTTGCCCAGCCGGGCAATACCGGCAGGGTGTTTGTGCCGCGCGACGCGCCCAAGCGCCAGTTGAAACTGGGCAAGCCCGCGCGCGACTGATCCTGGCCGGCGCGCCGTCGCGCCACCCCGCCCCGAAAGCCTGCAGGTCGTGCGACCAGCAGGCTTTTTTTTGGCTTCAACCCCGGCCCGGTTTGCCTGCGGCAAGAACCCGATGGCCGTGCGGCGCCAAAGCTGGCAACGCCCTCGTTAAGCCGAAGCCGGAAGCACCCAGGTGAAGACGTGCCAGCGTTGCCCGGTAGTTCGAATTCCATGG
>JANMYG010000662.1:0-2942 GCA_031381865.1 Betaproteobacteria bacterium
CATGCCACTGTTGAACCGTTGCGCATCCGGAGAAGACAGCACCAGCAGCCCAAAGGCGGGCGCCGGGCTGCCAGTCGACGCGGCGCGCAATGGCAACAGGGCGATCGACGCGGCAGCCGCGGGGTCGTCCAGCCAGGTGACCGCTTCGAAGCCTGTATTGACGCCACAAAAGGGCTCGGCCAGCGACGACGCGAACAACTTCGCGTCCTCACTGACACCCTTGGCATACGCACAGGAAGCGTGGGCGCTGGCAACGTCCCAGACCTTGATCCCCACCTGGGGTACGGAAAACTGCTCCTTAATCTGCCCGGCGATCTGCTGTGGCATCGCGTCGTGGTCGGTAGTCGTGAAAAGTGACCCGGCCCAGCGCAACAGGCGGTCCGACAACAACGCGTTTTCGTTCCCGTGGCGAATCATGTCCATCAGCCGGTGCTCGAGCAGCTTGATCTTGTCGCGCAGCATTTGCGCCTGGCGCTCCTGCAGGCTGACCGTGCGTCTGCTGTGCGGGCTGGTGAGGTGCACCGACGCCAGCAGTTCGGCGTGGCGCTCGAAGAAATCAGGTGTATTGGCCAGGTAGTTGGCGATGTCGTCTTCGGTGATCGGATTGGTGATTTGGTTGGTCATAACTGTTCGGGTAGATCGATTTCGCCTTCAAAAACCTTGGTTGCCGGCCCGGTCATCATCACACGCGTGTCGTGCCCGTTCCATTCCACGGTCAGCAGCCCGCCCCGGGTCGCGACGTCGACGCGCGGGCCAAGCAGCCCGAGCCGGACACCGGCGACGACCGCGGCGCAGGCACCGGTGCCACAACTCAGGGTTTCGCCCGCCCCGCGTTCGAACACCCGCAACCGGATATGGGCACGGTCCACGACCTGCATGAATCCGGCATTGACGCGGCGTGGAAACGCCGGATGGTGTTCCAGCAGCGGGCCCAGTGATGCCACTGGCGCGTGATCCACGTCGTCGACAACCTGCACCGCGTGCGGATTTCCCATCGACAGGACCGCGACCGCCACTGGCGCGCGCCGGGCCTGGTCGGGCCAGGTGAGGGACCATGTCTGCCAGTCGGCATCGGCATGTGGCACCTGTCCGGTCGGATCGAAAGGCACGGAGGCCAGGTCGAACACCGGGATGCCCATGTCGACGCGGACCCGTCCGTCGGGCTCGCGGCGCAGTTCGAGCACCCGGTTCATGGTCTGCACGGTCACCACGTCCTTGCTGCACAGGCCGCGCTGGCGCACGAAGTCCAGGAAGCAACGCGCACCGTTGCCGCAATGCTCGACCTCGCCCCCGTCGGAGTTGTGGATCACATACGAGAAGTCGATGCCGGGCGCGGGCGCTGGGCGCACCGAAAGAATCTGGTCGGCGCCGACACCGAAGTGGCGATCCGCCAGAAAGCGGTACTGCAATGCGGACAGGCCAAACTGCTCACGGGTCTCGTCGAGCATGACGAAGTCGTTGCCCGCGCCCTGCATCTTGGTGAAGCGGATTCGCATGGCGGGATTATCCCCTGAAGGCCCGGCCGCCGAGGCGCCGGGTTTGGCTGCAAAATGCCGGTCATGGTCAGACCCACCCAACTTCTCCACAGCCAACGCGAACCGGCGCCGCCGCGACCGGCGGCCACCGTCCTGCTGTTGCGCGACACGCCGGCGGGAATCGAAGTGCTGATGACGCGACGCTCGACCAGCGCCAGTTTTGCGCCCGGCGCCTACGTTTTTCCCGGCGGCGGCGTGGACGCGGCGGATGCGGCGGCGCATGCGAACGCCAGACGTCGGACCGGACAAAGCGACCTGCACCTGACGCAGGCGATTGCGGCGATCCGCGAGAGTTTCGAAGAACTTGGCGTGTTGCTGGCCCGCCGCGCCGACGGCAGCTGGCCATCGGGCCAGGACATTGCCGCGCTGGACCGCAGGGCGGCGTTCGCCCCCCAATGCGCGGCCCGGGGCCTGGTGTTGGCGGCCGACGAGGTGTTCGTGCTGGCGCACTGGATCACCGACCGCGACCTGCCGCGGCGCTTCGACGTGCCGTTCCTGGTCGCCCGCGTGCCCCAGGGCCAGTCCCCGGTCGCCGACGAAACGGAGCAGTTCGAGCCGGTCTGGGTGCGCCCGGCGGCCGCGCTCGAGCGCCACGAGGCCGGCCACTTCTTCATCATTTTCCCGACCATCCGCACATTGCAGCGCCTGCAGGCATTTGCCTCGGTGGATGCGGTATTGCAGGCCTGCGCGGTGACCGAGCAGCCGTTATGGACCAGTTGCCCGCGGGCCGGCCTGCTGGCCGGCAAGGAGGCGCGCTACATGGAGCACGAGCATCCCTATGGCGAGCTCGAGCTGGTGTCGCCCGACGGGCAGATCGTCCACCACCTGGACTGGCAGACCGAGCGGCCGGTGGCGTTGCTGAAGAACCTGATGCGTCTCACGGCGCCCAATCCGGGAGCGATGACCGGCCCTGGCACCAACAGTTACCTGGTCGGTGATCCGGCCACCGGTTATATGGTCATCGATCCCGGCCCGGCCGATGCCGACCACCTGCAGCGCCTGTGGCGCGCGGCCGGCGGAAATATCCGCCTGATCGTTTGCACCCATTCGCACCCCGACCATTCCCCGGGCGCCCGGCCATTGCAGGCCATGTGTCTCGCGCCGCCGCCGATCCTCGGGCTTGCGAGTGCGGCCACGGCCCGCGCCGCGAGCGCATTCACGCCCGACCGGACCGTGGCGGACGGCGAGCGGCTGGTTTTGACGGGCCCCGGGCTGGACGCCGCGGCGGTCCATACCCTGCAGGTCATTCACACGCCAGGCCACGCTGCCAACCACCTGTGCCTCGTGCTGCTGGAAGACGGCCTGCTGTTCAGCGGCGACCATATCCTGAACGGAAGTACGACCGTGGTCGATCCACCCGATGGTGACATGACGGCCTACCTCGACTCGCTCGATCGGCTGGCCGCG
>JANMYG010000709.1:0-6018 GCA_031381865.1 Betaproteobacteria bacterium
AAGGCGCGCCGCGCGTCGTCGATGCCGGCAACGTCGCCGTGCACGATCAGCCCGTAGGCACGCCCGGCCAGGTGCTGGGGATAGTTCCATCCGGCCATTTCGAGTTCCTTGGCCTTGCCGGCGTTCTTGCCGCCGGTCGACGTGGGGTCGGCATTGCCGCCGTCGGCGCACACCATGCGGTCGACCATCAGCTTGAGCGGGCTCGGGCTCTGGTACCAGTACACCGGCGAGACGATGATCACCGCATGCGCGGCGGTCCAGCGTTCGTAGATCTCGGCCATCCAGTCGTTGGTCTGGTTGAGCGCGTGGTTCGGGTAACAACTGCAGGGCCAGTGGCACAACGGCATCGCGGTTGAAACACAGCCCTTGCAAGGATGGATCTTCTGGCCGTATTCGGAGGTGAGCAGGCTCAGGTCGAGCACATCGGTCTCGATGCCGGCTGTCTCCAGCGTCGCACGCGCGATTTGCAGCAGCCGGAAGGTCTTGGATATCTCGCCCGGGCAGGTGCCGTCGTTGCGCGCCGAGCCGCACACCAGCAGTGCCCTGGACGGTGTTGCCGGGTCCGACTGGCGCAGTTGCGCCGCCTCGAGGCGTTGTTTGGTGGCGCTCCACTCGGTCGACAACTGGTAGTCCGGATCGGCATAACCCGCGCCCGCCTTGCGTGTGAACGGGGCCTTGCGTCCCTCGCTGTAGGCCTGCCAGGCGATCTCCTCCAGGCGCTCGATCGCGCCGTCCTCGGTGCGGAAGGCCGGGTCGGTGAACGAGGCGCGAAAACGCACGCCGAATGGCGCGCGCTCCAGCATCGCCGGCGCCTGGCCGGTGCGAATGCTGATCACCGAGCGCTCCGGCGGCGGGTGGTGCAGCGGCGGCCGGTCGAACAGGGTTGCATGGTCTCTCCTTGCGAATGCGGCACGGGGCGTGCCAGCCATTGCGGCGTATAACAGCCTGAAGTTAAGCGCCTGTGCAGTGGCCGTCTGTCTGCTGGCGCACAGATGGCCGCTCGCCGGGGTGGCAAACTGTGCCCACCCTGGCACCCATCCGGTGTTCTGGCGCTGCGCGCCCCGGTCTCCACCCGCCGACACCACCCTTTCGCACCCGTTGCCACCATGTACATCCTCGGACTCGGCACCGCCACACCCGCGACACGTTTCACCAAGGCCGAATGCCTGCAGGCGTTCGAACAATCCGACTGGTTTGCGCGGCTCGACGCCCGCTCGCATTTCATCGCCCGCACCGTGCTGCAGCGCGACAACGGCATCGAGGCACGCCGGCTGGCCGTGGGCGCGTTGTCCGAGGTGTTCCGGATCGACCCGAACACGCTCGCGCAGCGCTTTTCGGCGCACGCGCCCGCGCTCGCCGCGCAGGCCGGCGCACGCGCGCTCGCCAACAGCGGCCTGGCGGCGGCCGACATCGACGCGGTGGTCGTCAGCACCTGCACCGGTTACCTGTGCCCCGGGCTCTCGGGGCACGTGGCCGAACGCCTGGGCCTGCGGGCCGACGTGTCCGCCTTCGACCTCGTGGGCCAGGGCTGCGCGGCCGCGCTGCCGAACCTGCAGCTCGGCCGGGCATTGCTGGCGTCGGGCAGTGGCCAACACGTGCTCTCGGTCTGCGTCGAGGTCAGCAGCGCCGCGATGTACCTCGACAACGATCCGGGCGTGTTGATTAGCGCCTGCCTGTTCGGAGACGGCGCCGGGGCGGCGGTACTGTCGCGCGCTGCGCGCCCGACCGGGCGGCGCATCGAGTGGATAACCAGCACATCGCTGATGGACACTACCCGGCGCGAGGCGCTGATGTTCGAGCAGCGCGACGGCATGCTGCGCAATATCCTCACCCGGGCCGTCCCGGCGCTGGCCGCGGAGTACGCGCAGCGCGTGCTCGGCACCGTGCTGGCGCGTGCCGGCCTCGAACAGGGCGCCGTGAGCGCGTGGATCATGCACGCCGGCGGGCGCGATGTGCTGCTTGCGCTGGAGCGCCGCCTCGGGCTGGAGAAAACCGACCTGCGCTACAGCGCCGCGATGTTGCGCGAGTACGGCAACCTGTCGAGCGCGTTCGTCTATTTCGTGCTCGAGGCGGCCCTGGCCGACGACGCCCCCGGCGGGTGGTGGTGGCTGTCGTCGTTCGGCGCGGGGTTCAGCTGCCATGGCGCCCTGTTGCAGGTGCAGTGATGGGGCCAGCGCGGGAGCGACCGGCATGACGATGGCCAGAATCGTGGCGGTCGAATTGCTCGACCACCTGGCCACGGACGACACGGCCGCGATCCGTTCGCGGCGCGACCTGCGCCGCATCCACCTCGCCATGGGCACCGGCCGCACGCTGGCGCACGTGTTGAAGGCGATGCTGCCGGCGCGCCAGGGTCCGGTGCCATTGCGGCTGATCGAACTCGGCGCCGGTGACGGCAGCCTGATGCTGGGTGTTGCGCGTGTCCTCGCTCCGGCGTGGCCGCGCGTCGAACTGACGCTGCTGGACGCGCAGGCCCTGATCGGTCGCGCCACCATCGCGGCGTACGCCGAACTGGGCTGGAGCGCCGTTGCCCACGTCGGCGACGTTTTCGACTGGGCCCGCAGCGGCGCTTGTCCGCTGCCCGACGGCCAGCCGGCGGCGCGTTGGGATCTGGTCGTGGCGAACCTGTTCCTGCACCATTTTGACGACGCGCAACTCACGGGCCTGCTGGCCGCGATCGCGCGCCGCGGCGACCGGTTTTTCGCCTGTGAGCCGCGCCGGGACTGGTTCGCGCTCGCCGCCAGCCACCTGGTCGGCGCCCTCGGCGCCAACGCGGTGACGCGTGAAGACGCGGTGTCGAGCGTACACGCCGGTTTTCGCGCGCGCGAACTCACGGCGTTGTGGCCGGCCACGGGCGCTGCGTGGCAGCTGCGCGAGTATCCGGGCGGGCTGTTTGGCCACTGCTTTCGAGCCGAACCGGTCGGGGCCGGCTGATGCGCGCCAGCTTCGACGCCATCATCGTCGGCGCGGGCCCGGCCGGGTCGAGCGCCGCCATCTTGCTCGCGCGTGCGGGCTGGTCGGTGGTGCTGGTTGAAAAGCAGGACTTCCCGCGCCGCAAGGTCTGCGGCGAATGTATCGCCGCCAGCAACCTGCCCTTGCTCGAGGCCCTTGGCCTTGGGTCGGCTTTTGCCGCCAGCGCCGGCCCGGAACTGCGCAGCGTGGTGTTCATGCACGGGCAGCGTTCGGTCGAGGCTGCGCTTCCAGCGGCTGCACAAGCGCCCTACCGCTGGGGTCGGGCACTCGGGCGCGAGACACTCGACAGCCTGCTGCTCGAGCAGGCGCGGCTGGCCGGCGCGCTGGTGCTGCAGCCGTGGGCAGTCCAGTCGATCGAGGGTGCGCCGGGTGACTGGTGTTGCGAGCTGCGCGCGCGCGGCACCGGGCTGGCGCAGCGGCTGCGCGCCCCGATCGTGATCGACGCACACGGCTCGTGGGAGGCGCTGGCAAGCGGCCGGCCGCAGCGCGCGCCGGTGCGTGGCGCGCACGACCTGTTGGCCTTCAAGGCCAACTTTCGTGGTGCGTCGCTCGACCAGGGTGTGTTGCCGGTGTTGTCGTTCACCGGCGGTTACGGTGGCATGGTGGTGGCCGGCGGCGGGCTGACCACGCTGGCCTGCTGCATCCGCCGCGACCGGCTGGATGCGCTGCGGCGCGCCGCACCGGGCGTGGGCGCCGGTGCGGTGGTCGAGGCCATGCTCAAACGCGAGTGTGCGGGAGTGCAACGCGCCCTGCACGGCGCCACGCGCGACGGCCCCTGGCTGGGGGCCGGTCCGATCGCGCCCGGAATCCGCCTCGACCAGGACGACGGCCTGTTTCGCATCGGCAACGCGGCCGGTGAAGCACACCCGATCCTGGGCGAAGGCATCAGCATGGCGCTGCAGTCGGCCTGGCTGCTGTGTGCGCAGCTGCTGGGCGGCGCGCAGCGCGCCCAGTCGCCGGGCGCGCACTGGCAACGCGAGGTCGCGCGCGCGTACACACGGCAATGGCGGCGCGTATTCGGGCCGCGCCTGCGCCTGGCGGCGGTGTTCGCGCGACTCGCCATGCACCCGCGCGGCGCGGCGCTGCTGTTGGCGCTGCTGCGTGCCTGGCCCGGACTGTTGACGCGCGGTGCCGCCTGGGGCGGCAAGGTGCGCTGCGCCGCCGATCCGGCGGCAATCGGGTTGCGCGAGCTGGTTTCGGTGCGGGACGCGACGCCAGCCGCGGTTACCAATTTCGTATCGCGGCCATCCTGAGACTGCAATCAAGGAGATCACATGCAATCGACTTTCGAAACCCTGCGGGCCATTCTGGTGCGCGACTACAAACTCGCCCCCGAAGCTCTGACGCTCGACGCGCCGCTGGACGGCCTGGGCATCGATTCACTCGGCGTGGCCGAACTGCTGTTCAACGTCGAAGACGAGTTCCGGCTCAAGTTGCCGCCCGAGCCGGTGGAACTGCCGACCATCGCCGACGTGGTGCGTTATATCGACGACCTGATCGCGGCCCAACACGGCGCTGGCGCCACGGCCGGCGCCGCGGTGGCGCCGGCGTGCGTGGTGCCATGAGGCGCGTGGCGGTCACCGGCATCGGTGTCGTGTCGCCGCTGGGCAACAGCGCGGCCGATTTGTTCACGCAGGCGCGTGCCGGGCGCTCGGGCGTGCGCCGCCTCGAATCCCCGTTCGCGCACCGCCTCGCCGCCCCGGTGGCCGCCACGGTGCAGATCGACGCCCCCGATTGGATCGAGCCGCCCAAGCTGCGCATGCTCGACCGGGTCAGCCTGTTCGCACTGGTCGCGGCGAAGCAGGCGCTGGCCGATAGCCATGCCGATCTGGCCCGCCTCGACCGAGACCGGGCCGGCGTGTTCGTGGGCACCGGCATGGGCGGCTCGCAGTCGATGGACGACGGCTACAAGACGCTGTACGGCGACCGGTCGGAGCGCATCAAGCCGTTCACCGTGCTGATGGGCATGTACAACGCACCCGCGGCATGGATCGGCATCGAACACGGCTTGCGTGGCCCGAACCTGACTTATTCGACCGCCTGCTCGTCATCCGCGGTGGCGATCGGCGAGGCGTGGTTGCGCGTGGCCGCCGGTGTGCTGGACCTCGCCGTCGCCGGCGGCAGCGAGGCGCCGCTGTCGTTCGGCTCGCTCAAGGCCTGGGAGGCGCTGCACACCGTGGCCACCATCGACGCCGAGCAGCCATCGGCTTCCTGCAAGCCGTTCTCGAAGGACCGCAGCGGCATGGTGCTGGGCGAGGGCGCCGCCATGCTGGTGCTCGAGCCGTGGGAACTGGCGCGCGCGCGCGGCGCGCCGATCCATGGCGAAATCCTCGGTTATGGCTTGTGCACCGATGCCAGCCACATCACGCGCCCGAGTGTCGAAGGCCAGGCCGCGGCGATGCAGGCGGCGCTGCAGTCGGCGCGGCGCGATGCGTCGGCGGTCGACGCCATCAACGCGCACGGTACCGGCACGCAGGCCAACGACGGGGTCGAGACGGCCGCGATCAAGGCAGTGTTCGGGCCACGGGCGCATGCCATCCCGATCAGCGCCACCAAGGCCATGCATGGCCACCTGCTGGGCGCCGCCGGCGCGCTCGAATGTCTGTTGTCGCTGCTGGCGATGCGCCACGGCGTGGCACTGCCGACCGCGCACCTGAACACACCCGACCCGCAGTGCGATCTGGACTACGTGCCGCTGGTGGCGCGCGCGGGCTCGCCCGCGCGCACGATGCTGTCGAACTCGTTCGCATTCGGTGGCACGAATGCGGTGCTCGTGCTGGGCGCGGCGTAGGCCCGCGATGGCGGGCGCCGCCCGCGCGCCGACGGCTGGTACGGCATGCGGTTCAAATGGTCCGGTAGACAGCGTTCGTAACCGACCTGCATGGCAATTTTCCAACGCGCGGGCGGGTGGGCGGGATCAGGCCGGCGCGGGCCCCAGCGCCCGCGAAGTACCCCCGCCAGGGGCCGCCCCCCGTTTTTTGCGGCGCGGGGGGCCGCCCCCGCCGGATCCAATAGGGGGGGGGGGGGTGTGGTGGGGCAAAGCCC
>JANMYG010000713.1:0-22666 GCA_031381865.1 Betaproteobacteria bacterium
AACGGAAACGCCACCAGCGCCGCCAGCCCCAGGCCCAGCGCCAGCTGCACCCCGCGCGGCAGGATTTCGAGGTTGGCGCCTGGGGTGCTCATTGCTTGAACAGCCCCTCGGGCTTCCACAGCAACACGGCGGCCATCAGGACGTAGACCAGCATGCCGGCCACCTGCGGCAGCAGCACCTTGCCGAAAGTGTCGACCAGCCCCACCAGCAGGGCGGAGATCAGGGCGCCGCGCACCGATCCGATGCCGCCGATCACCACCACCACGAAACACATGATCAGCACCTGCGAACCCATGTTCGGGTAGACGCTGGAGACCGGCGCGGCGATGATGCCGGCCACGGCGGCCAGGCCCACGCCGAGTGCAAAGACGACCGCGTGGATCAGCTTGATATTGATGCCCAGCGCCTCGGCCATGTCGCGGTTGAAAGCGCCGGCGCGGATCTTCATGCCCAGGCGGGTCCTGGAGATCAGCAGGTACAGGCCCAGCGCCAACGCAATACACACGCCGGACATGAACAGGCGGTAGACCGGGTACGACAGGTTGTCGGTCAGCGGAATCGAGGCCCCGAGCAGGTCGGGAATCTTGACGCCGTGCACATCGTCGCCCCACAGGATGGAGCGCAGCTCTTCGAAGATGTAGATCAGGCCGAAAGTCAGCAGCACCTGGTCCAGATGGTCGCGCTGGTAGAAATGCCGGAACAGCAGCCGTTCCAGCGCCAGGCCGAATACCACCGCCAGCACCACGCCGGCCAGGATCGCCAGGGTCAGGCTGCCGAACAGGCCGCTGAGTGCATAGGCGAGGTATGCGCCCAGCATGTAGAAGCTGCCGTGCGCCAGGTTGACCACCCCCATGATGCCGAAGATCAGCGTCAGCCCGGCGGCCAGCATGAACAGCAGCAGGCCGTACTGCACGCTGTTGAGCAGCTGGATCAGGAAGGTGGGGAGATCCATGGTGGGAACGACTGGCGGTTATTCTGACACGCGCACTACCCGCATCGACACAGGATTGCGAGGTAGCGAAGGTTTCGTCACGCGCGGGACGGGGTGGTGCCGGGCAGCGCCGCCGGAGCGGCGTACGGCGACCACCGCAGGCGCCAGACCGACGCGCGCCGTGGAGAAGGGCAGGCGGCCGCTCAGCCCATCTTGCAGCCGGCGCCGCTGTCGGCCAGCGCCTTGGCGGCAATACCGACCACCTTGTTCTCCTTGTTTTCCACCTTGCGAAGGTAGATGTCCTGCACCGGGTTATGCGACTTGCTCATGGTCCATTTGCCACGTGGGCTGTCGATGGTGGCGGACTCGAGCGCCTTGTACAGCGCGGCCTTGTTGTTGAGGTCGCCCTTGACCGCGTTGGCGCCCTGCACCAGCAGCAGGCCGGTGTCGTAGCCCTGCACGGCGTACACGTCGGGCTGCAGCTTGAAGGTCTTGGCGTAGGCCAGGCGGAATGCCTTGTTGCGCGGGGTTTCGATGCCGTCGCCGTAGTGCAGCGTGGTCATCACGCCGTCGGCGGCCGCTCCGGCGGCTTCGAGCACGCCCTCGGTCAGGAAACCCGAGCCGTACAGCGGTATCTTGCCCTTGAGTCCTGCCGCGGCGTAGTCCTTGATGAACTTGGCGGCGCCACCGCCGGCAAAGAAACAGGCCACGGCGTCCGGCTTCAGCGCCGCGATTTCGGTCAGCAGGGCCTGGAACTCGACGTTGGGGAAGGGCAGGCCCAGCTCCTTGATGATGGTGCCGCCGGCCGCCGTGTAGCTTTCCTTGAAGCCCTCGAAGGCCTCGTCGCCGGCGGCGTACTTCCAGGTGATCCAGACCGCCTTCTTGTGGCCCTGGGCGACCATGGCTGCGCCCAGCGCACGGGTCGGTTGCGAGTTGGTGAACGAGGTGCGGAACACGTTGGGCGCGCACTGGGCGCGGGTGGCGATATGCACGCCGGCGTTGGGGATCAGGCTGAGCACGCCGCTGTCCCGCGCGACCTTGTGGATGCCCATCTGCACACCCGAATGCACCGTGCCGACCAGCACATCCACCTTGTCGCGCTGCACCAGCTTGTTGGCATTTTCTATTCCCTTGGATGGCTCGGATTCGTCGTCGACCTTGAAATACTCGATCTCGCGCCCGCCGAGCTTGCCGCCCTGCGCGTCGATCGCCAGCCTGAAGCCGTTTTCGATTGCCACGCCGAGCTGGGCGAAGGTGCCGGTGTAGGGCAACATCAGGCCGACCCGGATCTTGCCGGACTGCGCGTGCGCAATTGCAGGCAGCAGCAGGCCGGTGGATGCGGCGCCGATCAGGGTGGCGCTGCGGGACAGTAGCAGGCGACGTGAGGTCATGGGTAACTCCTTGGGGGTATCGTGCGGCGGCTTGGCACAGCCGGCGGCTGGTTGAATGTTACCCACGCGTGGCGCGACCACAATAGAGAAAAACCCGAGATTGAGGCCTGAATTGTTGAGGTGTCAATTTTTGGCCGGGTGCTCTACGGTGTGTTCAGGCGGTTGCGGCGTTTTCTGCGGGTGTCGAGGTGCCAGGCCAGAAACGGCAGGATCAGCATCGACCCGGGCACGATCCAGATCAGCAGGTAGGGGCTGACCGAGGTCAACGAGCGCAGGATGTCCTTGATCTCCTGCTTGTCCTGCGCGGTCCATTTGCCGCCATTGCGCTGTTTCATCAGCAGCGGCACGGCGCCCCTGATTTGATCGATCTCGGCCCGCAGGCGATTTTTCTCGCGATGGGTGCCGGCCACCATGGACGAGAACCAGACCGGCGCGGCGGGCATCTTGGCCTGGAATGTCTGGGTGTTGTCTGGGTCGAACACGGTCGACGGCGCGGCTGGCTCGGGTTTGGGCGGGTCGACAAGGGGCTGCATGCGCCGATTATCCTTGAACGTAAGCAGATGTAGGCCGCGCGACCCGCGGCCAACGATGCGCCTGAAGCGCGCTCGCGCCTTGAACTGCACCGGCCAGAGACTGACAGCCGGCACGCAAATACCGTGGCCAGCGGCCCGCCTCGTGGGCGTGCCGGACACCGATGGGGATGTTGCGCCAGCGGCTCTCGAAGGTGTTGCCGTTGCCCCTTCGACTCCTTCAAGATGGGAGACGACTTGATGCGGTGTGCCGCAGCAGGGGTGCCCTGTTTCAGACCGATGCCACCAGCCGCTCGGCCGGGTAGGGGCGCATGAAATCCATGCTTCGCCCCGGCGGCGCTTCGAGCCAGTCGCGGTAGGACTCCAGCGGAAGTAAGACCACCATGCGCTTTTCTTCGGTGGGCTTGTGGAAGCAGGACATCAAGGCATGCGCGTCGGCGTTGATGGTCAGCATGGTGTAACTGAAGATGGATTCACCGGCCGGTGACCGCCACCACGACCACAGGCCGGCGATGCCCAGCGGCTCACCGTCGGCGCGGGCGATACGTGTCGGCACGGCCTTGCCGGAACGCCAGTCGGGCTCGAAGAAGGCGTCGGCGGGAATGACGCAATGCTGGCCCTTGCGCCAGGCGTCGCGGAAGCTCGGCTTCTCGTGCACGGTTTCGCTGCGCGCATTGAAGGTGTTGCGGGCCAGCTTCTGGTCCCGCGCCCAGTGCGGCACCAATCCGAACAGCCCCGTGATGGCCTCCACGGCCGGCACCGCCGCGTCGCCGGAATCGGCCGCGTGCGCCCGGCGCAGCGTCACACCCGTGTAACCCGGCCAAAGATCGTATTTGCCCGGATCGTCGGGCGGGTAGACACCGAAATGGCGGAAAAACCGCTCGCGCTCCTTGATCGCCTGGTAGTGACTGCACATCGGCAAACTCTATCCGGTTTCGGCGCCAGCCAATGTCGGCGAGTCGATCCGCCTCAATGGCCCGGGTGCCTGCGTCGGGTCAGCCACAGGCCTGCCAGCGCGGCGGCCACGAGCGCCAGAGTGCCTGGTTCGGGAACCGCCACGCCGATCATCGCCAGCCCATTCGCATCCGCCGCCGGCTTGCCATTCGCATCGAACAGAGCGTTCTGGGCAAAGAACCAGAACGTGGTCATGCGCCCGGCATTGGCGGCCTGGCCCAGGCCATCGAGGAAGGGCGAACCGATGAAGTTGTCCAGCGCACCGGTGAAGTCGGGCGGCAGGTCCAGATACGCCTGCACCATCCCGGCAAAATCGGGCAGCGTGGACGGCTTGTAGGCGGCCTCGAACAGGAACGCCGTCAACAGCGTGCGGCCGGTCAGCAGGTCGATCAGCCGCAGCGTGGTGTCCGACAGGTGCACGGCACCGCTGTCGGTCAGTCCGATCACGACCAGCGGATCGACCTGGAACAAGCCCCGGTTCACCAGCGGGTCGCGCGCGAACGAAGTCTGTTGCACCAATGCCTGGGCCCCCGCGCCGGCCAGTGCAATGCGTGAACCGGCTGCGTCGAAAATGGCCCGCCCGGGTCCACTGGCGAAGGGATCGTGTGCGCTGGGAAGACTACCCTGCTTGTCCGCGTCGGGCGCCTTGTCGCGCTCGGCGATGGCCTGCTTCTTTCCTTCCGCGGTGGTGGTCGTGGTGCTGGTGCCGTTGCTCGTCAGCGTATCGAACTTCTCGCCCAGCGTGTTCATCTGGGCCTGGATGGCGTCTTGCGCTTGCAGCTTGCGCTTGTCGCTCTCCGCTGTGGCCTTTGCCAGTGCGCTCGCCCGTCGCTCGGCATCGGTCGCTCCGTCGCCCTTGAATTTCATGCCGTCGAAACCCTTGAAGGCTTCATCGACCTTGCGCTTGGCATTCTTGTCGTACTCGTTCTTGTTCAGGGCGTCATGGCCCGCCTCGTGTCCCGTGAGCGTGGCGTCGGCATCGGTTGGAATACGAATCCGGGTATGTCCCCGGACGGTCACCGGGTCGACCTTCTTGACGACATATTCCGCGCCGTCCCAGGAGCCGCTGTGTGCCGCTCCAGCCACTTCGACGAAAGGTGTCGCGTCGGCGGCCTCGCCGTCGGCCAGATCGGCCGGCGGGTGCGCGGGATCGAAGGGCTCGGTGACGGCGGGACCCCAATCCGAAACCGTCACCACCTGCCCGAAAACCGAGGACGCGGCCAGCAGCGCAATCGATGCCGCCCGCAAGAGTTGTCTCGCAACCATGTCGCACCTCCAGTGTCCGGAGGGTGGAACTGCGGGGGCGCGGATCCCGGACTATGCCGTCGCCACCCGGTCAGCGATGCGCAAGGCCAGCTGCCGCGTGGCAGCCCGCGGATGACACCAGCGGCGTGTGGCCGCCAGGTTATTGCTTGCGCATCATGATGGCCTTGACCCAGGCCGTGCCGTTGCCGGTCTCGACCTTGAGGAAGCCGTCGCGCTCCTCGCCGCCGAAGATCACTTCGTCCGATTTGCCCAGCGTGGTCACCACCGGGCCTTCGGCCGCATTGCGATAAGCCTTGACGCCGGCGATTTTCGGGATGTAAACATCACCGGCCGATCCTGCCCCGGCCCTGACGCTGCCAGTGGCGTTGGCCTGGCTCGCTGCGCCGCTCCGGGCCTGTACCAGCGACGGGTTGTCGCGAATGGTCAGCACGATCTTGTTCCAGTTGTCCAGGAACGAGGCCGCCACGATCTTTCCTTCGGCGGTGCTGGTGTATCCGCCGAGCGCGGCGCCGCCGCCACCACCAAAAAGCACCGCGCCGACGTTGAAGTCGGTTTTTTGTGCGCTGCCCTCGGCGGCCGCGATCTGGATGCCCGAGCGCGTATCGGCCATGGTCATCGAGGTCTGGGCCTCCTTGAACTTCAGGCCACCGGCGATCGCGCCAAGGATGCCCAGCTTGCCACCCAGCCCGGCCAGGCCCCCGCCGACGCCACCGGCATTCGGATTCGAAAACACCACGCTCGGCGTGACCACGAAATCGGCCGCCACCATCTGGCCCTGGCCTACGTTCTGTCCGGACTGCAACTGGCCGCCCGCTGCCAGCGCACGTTCCTGCATCAGGTTCTGGAACGCGGCGCCACGCTCCACGATCTGGAAGCAGTTGGACTGCTGCACGATCAGCCGGATCATGCCGGTGGGCGATTGCAGGCCGATGCGCAACAGCGCCTGCAACACTGCGTCCTGCGGTTCGACCACGGCGAGTGTCCCCTTTGGCGCATCGCATTTTTCGACCCGGGTGACGTCGCCGGCTGGGCCACTGGCGCCGCCCAAGGTCTGTGCCTGCGCGCCCGGCGACCCCGCCAGGACGCCTGCGCTCAACAGCGCGGCAGATACCAGGGACAAGGGAAACCGGTGGGGTGTGGTTGGCATTCGATTTTCTCCAGTGAAGCGGACATGTATCAGGATACGGGAGCGGCCGTGCCCTGACCAGAGCGGTATTTTGACCCAAGACGGGGCTGGCCGATCACAAAAGTATGCGCGAGCATGAACAGGCCGTCAAACAACTTTCCAGCAACTTTCCAGCCGGAAGCGTCTGACTGCACGTTGTGGCCGTTTGGCCGGAATACGGGGGCTGTGGTTTCATGTCCAATAGCGCCATGGAAAACCCGCCTCACATCGACCAACGCCTGACCGAGCTGGAGATCAAGGCCAGCTTCAGCGAAGACCTGCTGGATGAGTTGAACCGGGCGATATTCCGGCAGCAGCAACAAATCGACAGCCTGATCCGCGAGCTCGGGCACCTGCGCCAGCAAAGCCCGGATGCAGGCGCTGGCGTGGCGCGCGGCGCGCGCGACGAGCTGCCGCCGCATTACTGACGGTGGGCGGCGCGCGAACCGGTACTCCAGTCAAAACCGTATTGGCGGGCCGGCCCATGCCAGCGGCAGCGGGCGCGCGCGCGCGATGGCCTCGGCTGCCTCGCACCAGCCCTCGCAGGCGTTGCGCCCGGGCCGGCGTCGCCACAGGTTCAGCAGGCCCTTGCACTTTGCGTAGAAGCGGAAAAAGCGCAGCACATCGCGGATCTCGATTTCGCTCGGCGGGTGGTCGCTGCAAACCAGCTTGTCGTCCGACATGCCGCGATCGGTCAAGGTGATCGCGCCCCAGGCCCGCACGCGCGTGCGCGTGCCCAGGCGCAGGTGCGGCCCGAGCACCAGTGCGTCGAGCAGGTCACCTTCGAGGCCGAGATGGGTCGGTACGGCGCCGTAGTTGAACGGGCACGGAAGCGGTGACACGAAGTCGATGCTGCCGGTGGAGCCGCGCTTGAGGAAGCTGCCGCGCGGGACCTCGATCACGACATCGACTTCAGGCGCTTCGGCCAGGGGGTAGCGGGTGGGTGGCTGCGCGAGGTGGTTGAATCGCATGGCCCGAGCCTACTCCCACCGGCCGGACGTCGGTCCTGGCCGCTCGTTATGGAAGAGGCGGGCCCGGCGCCGGCGTCGATCGGCGGCGGCTAACGGAATGCGACACTGAGCCTGGACAACGGCGCGCTGAATTCGCCGGTCCAGTGGTCGCCCGGCTGCACCGGCCATGCATCGGTCCAGGTGCCCGTGGTGACAACATCGCCCGCCTGCAGGTCGAAGGCACCGGGGCATTGGCGCAGCTCCTTGAGGAAGTGCTGCAGGGCAAGCAGCGGGCTGTCCAGCACGTTGGCGCCGCGTCCCTGCTCGACGATCTGGTGGTTCTTCCAGAGGCTGACCTGCGCGAGTGCCAGAACATCCTGCAGTTGCTCCGCTCCGGATGCGATTTCGCGCACCGGCCGCTTGTGCCCGACGACCAGGCGTGCGTGCAGGGCGCCGTCGGCCACGGCATCCGGCGCGGCGAACTTCCAGTCCGGCATATGCGACTGCACGATCTCGAAGCCCGGCGCGACCCAGCCGATGGCCTGGAACAGGTCTTCGAGCGTGGCGCCTGGCGCGGGTGTCGACTTGATGCCGAACACACACTCGGGCTCGATGCGCGGCTGGCAGCTGTTGCCAAGCGACACCACTGCCACGCCTTCACAGAAGCTCAGCGTCGTGTCGAACACCGCGCCCCAGATCGGCGCGAACACGTTGTAGCGCGGCCAGATGTTGCGGTTGGTGAAGCCGATCTTGTAGCCGCGCGGGACCTCGCCCCTGGCAATCCGCAAGGCGCGGACCGCCAGCGCCTGCTGGTAGGCGGCGGGCACATCGATGCCGTCGGTGGTGTTGTCCGCGCGCAGCGGATCGGCCCACAGTGCGCCGGAATCGTAGCGGTCGAGCAGGTCCTGGGGTGTCATAACATGCCGGCGCCCCGGCGGGCGCGCCTGGTGAGCGCGGTGTCAGCGGGCCAGGGCCGTTGTCGGCGCAGGGCAACCCTGCGTGGCGGGTGGATGCATCAACCCGCCCACGCGAAGGGAGCGAAGTGCCCATTGCGCGTACCGGTCGCGTCGTCCCAGTCGATGCCGAAAACATGGAACTTGCTGCGCGCCGCCTTGGCAAGCGAAAGGCGGCTGTTCACGGGGTGCGCGGTGTTGTCCAGGCCGATGGCCTGGTTGGGAGCGGAGGCGCTCGCGATGCCAATGCAGGCTTGGTCGACCAATTCTCCAGCGCGCACCGAGCGATTCAGCCCATCGACTTCAAACTGGATCGGCCGGCGTTCTACACCGGCGATTCGGCCGACCAGCGGAGCCAGGGCGGCCATCGGCCCACCGGCCGCGCCGGTGGCGATGGCACTGATCGCCTCGAGCTGCTGGTCCGAGGCGGAGTCGTCGACGATGAGTCCGACCGTGATGTTGCCCGCGGCCATCGCGCCGGGCGAAAACATCATGACGATGAACGACAACCCGTCGAGTTTGATACCGTCCTTCGCGCCCGTGTCGATGCGCATCGTCACTGCCGCCTTGCAATCACCTTCGGTCGGCCGCGCTGTGAGGTTGGAGGTGATGCAGGGGCAGAGAAACGCGCAATTGCAGGTCTCCATGTATTGACCGGTGATTTGCCAGGTGGACATCGCGATACCCTCCGAACGAAGGCGCCGGTGCGGCGACCGGCAAGTGCTGAAGTGATCTGCCGCCGCTGCCGCCACTGCGACGGCAGCCGGATCAGTGTATGCCGATGTCGGGGCGTTCGCAATCGTCGCGTTTTGTCGCGTCTTGTCTGTCTTGCCCGTCCCGCCAGCCCGCACATTGGCGCGCAGCCGCTGTTGAAACGCGATATTCCCGCTTGACAGGCCGCGCAAACACGCCGATCGTTCATCCGGGTGTTTGGTTGATCCGCCGCGTGGAATGTCGCGCCGGCCGGGTCGTGGATCGGGAAGGGTGGTGAGTCATGCGACAGCATGGGCCTGGTTCGGCGGCAGGGGCGCCGGCCGCCGTGGGCGCGCTGGTTGCCCGGCAGCCAAGGAGCGCGCTGGCATTGCTGGCGATCAGCGTCATTGGCTGGGTGTTCCTGGCGTGGATCGCGTTCGATATGGGCCATCCATTGGCGCAGTTGACGATGCCGCAATCGCCACGCTGGAGCGCATCCAATGTGCTTGCGATCTGGTGCATGTGGGGCCTCATGATGGCTGCGATGATGTTGCCATCGGCACTGCCGATGGTGTCGACATTCGTGTATCTGGGCATGCAAAGCGGCGAACGGGCGCGCGCCGGCAGCTTCGTGGTGGCCTACCTGCTGGTCTGGTGGGGCTTCAGCGCCGGGGCGACCGTCGCACAGTGGGCGCTGCAGGCCGCCGGCTGGCTCGACCCGATGATCGTCAGCACCTCGGTCTGGCTGACCGGGCTGCTGCTGCTCATCGCCGGCGTCTACCAGTTTTCGCGCCTCAAGCACGTCTGCCTGTCGCACTGCCGCACGCCGCTGGGATTCTTGCTCGGGGAGTGGCGTGCGGGTGTGTACGGCGGCTTCGTGATGGGGCTGCGGCACGGCCTGTTTTGTGTCGGCTGTTGCTGGGCGCTGATGGCCTTGCTGTTCGTGGGCGGGGTCATGAATCTGGCCTGGATCGCCGCGTTGTCGGTAGCGGTGGCCATCGAGAAACTGGCGCCCGGGGGCGAACGACTGGCCGCGGCGCTCGGATTGGGGTTGATTGCCGCCGGCCTGCTCCGGTTGCTGACGCTGGCGATCCATTGACGCTGTGGGCATCGAGGCAGCCGAGCCGGCGCTGGTCGCCACGGCGCTCCGTCGGGCGCGATTCGCGACCCGCAACCCAACCGGCCGGGTGGCTGCACCATGCGGCGCGAACGCTCGGTCGCCATGGGGGGCCGACCGGTGGGCCTGCGGCGCGTGCAGTGCGTCTGCGATTCCCAGGCAGTAGGACTAAGATGTGCGCTCGCCATTTGCAGTCCCCACCACTTCGAGGAAACTCCATGACCCTATCCATGTACCAGGCAAGCGTTCCGCGCTTTGTCAACATCCTCGGCAACCTGTCGAACATCCTGGACAAGGCGCAGGCCCATGTCGACGCGAGGAAGATCAACGATGCCGCGCTGACCGCCTTTCGCCTGTTTCCGGACATGTTGCCCATGTCCACGCAGGTCCAGATTGCCTGCGATACCGCCAAGGGCGTGGTGGGGCGCCTGGCCGGTGTGGACATTCCGGTGTTCGAGGACAACGAGAAGACCCTGGCCGAGCTCAAGGCGCGTGTCGCCAAGACCATCGCCTTCATCCAGACCGTGTCGGCGGCGCAAGTCGACGGCACCGAAGACAAGGAGATCATCACCAAACGCGGCGACAAGGAGACGCACTACAAGGGCTTGCAGTTCCTGCTCGGCCATGCGATACCCAATTTCTACTTTCACGTCACTGCGGCTTACTGCATCCTGCGCCACAACGGCGTCGAAATCGGCAAGCGCGACTACCTCGGCAATCCGTAGCCGCGTTCCCGGCTCCGGTCTGGCGGCCCTGCGTGGCGGATTGACCACGGCCTGAACGGACGGGGTGTTCCTGCGCGCTGCTGGCCGGCCTCCCTTGACGACAGCGAACCGGGCCTGCGCCGGCAGGACGGCCAGCCCCTGCGCCAGCCAATGCTTTGTCTGTCGGATGGCTGCTAAGTTCGCTTGCGCACAGAGTGGCGCCCGCCAGGCCCCTAAGCTTGCCCAGTGCGCCGCTGATCGGCCCGCACGAGCACCAAGTCCATCAATCCATCGAGGAAGCAATCATGAACAAAGACCAAGCCAAGGGCGCCATCAAGAACATCGCGGGCAAAGTCCAGCAAAGCGCCGGCAAACTGGTGGGCAACACCGCGCAGCAGGCGAAGGGCCTGAAGAAGCAGGTCACGGGCGCCGCGCAGGAGAACCTGGGCGATGCCAAGGAACTGGTCAAGGACGCGCGCGACGCCGTCAAACGCGCCGTCGGCAAGTAGTAGTCCGGTAGTGTTTCGGCCAGCATGTGCAGCCAGTGCATGCAATGGGCCGCGAGATCGGGCCAAAGGCGGACTCAAGTCGTCGCGGCACGCGGAATCGCATAGGTTCCCACGGCATGCGCCACCGGTTCGGCGCTGCCGTCCGAATACAGGGCCACCTCGCCAAAGGCCAATGATTTGCCGACCTTCATCAGTTTGCAGACGCCCAGGATGTCCCTGTCGGACGATGGTTTCCTCAAGAAATTGACATTCAGGCTGGTCGTGACCGCGAGTGGAACGATCCCGATGTCACCCAACAGCGCTACGTACAGGGCGGTGTCGGCAACCGTCATGAGTACCGGCCCGGACACCGTGCCGCCCGGGCGCAATTCATCCTGGCCCACGTGGTGCCGGACCGTTGCCGAGTGGTCACCGACCGCTTCGACGATGCATTTGCTCTGGGGAAATTCAGCCGCCATGAACGCGACGATTTCAGCCTTGGTGGCCATCGGCAGACTCCTTGGGGATTGGCGCGGCTCAGCGCACGGGGCGCAACCAGACTGGTGCGCGAAGCCGCCATGGTAAACCAGCGCACGAGGGTGCGCGGCCGGTAGTGTGATACTTGGATCGATGTTGTCGAAGCCACCGCACCACCGCGCCAAACCCGGGGTGCATGCGTTCGCGTTGCTCGCGGGCATCGAGGCCGTCGTACGCGGCACGGCGTTGTCGGTCTATCCACTCGTGATGTACCGGGCCTGGGGCGATGCGGCGGTGGTGGCGCAGCTCTACTTCGTTGTGGGCGTGTGTTCCCTGCTGACGGCGCTGTGCATGCCGCTGCTGACGCGCCGCATTGCACGGCGCTGGGTCTACACGATCGGCGCATTGCTCTACATGGTGTCGGCCGGCATCGGCATGGTCGGCGGCAAGGCCGTGACCGCGGCGCTGCTGTTCCATACCGTGGGGACCGCCATGGTGTTCGTGTGTTTCAACGCCTACGTGCTGGACCACGTTGCCAAGTTCGATTTCGGGCGGCTGGAGATGCGCCGCCTGGTGTATGGCGGCATTGGCTGGACGGCCGGCCCGGTGTTGGGCGTGTGGCTGTTGCGGTTCTGGCACGGGGCGCCGTTCGTGGTCGTGGGGCTGGCCGCATGCGCCTTGCTGGGCATGTTCTGGCACCTGCGCATGGGCGACGGGCGCGCGATCGTGTATGCCGGCAAGTCCTCTTCCAACCCCTTTGGTTACCTGCGCCGCTTCTTCATCCAGCCCAGGCTGGTGGCGGGCTGGCTCTTTACCGTCATGCGCTCGTGCGGCTGGTGGGTGTACATCGTTTATGTCGGCATCTTTGCGGTGCAGAACGGGCTCGGCGACCAGGTCGGCGGCATCGCCACCTCGCTCGCCAACATGGGCCTGTTCCTTGCGCCGCTGATGTTGCGCTGGATGCAGCGCCACTCGGTGCGCAAGGCGGTGCGCACCGGCTTTCTGGTCTCGGCCTGTTGCTTCATCCTGGGCACGGTGTTCTCTCCTTTTCCCTGGGCCACCGTGGCGCTGCTGGTGCTGGGCTCCTATTTTCTGGTGCTGCTGGACATTTGCGGCGGCCTGCCGTTCCTGATGTCGGTCAAGCCATCCCAGCGCACCGAGATGTCGGCCGTCTATTCGAGTTTTCGTGACGTATCGGGCATCCTGAGCCCGGCCCTGGTCTGGCTGGTGCTGCAGTTCACGCCGGTCGCGGGTGTGTTCGCGGCAGTCGGGCTCGCGCTGCTGGGCGCCTGGGCCGTGGCCGGGCAATTGCATCCGCAACTGGGCGTGCCGGGAGCGAAACGAATACGGCCCCGGCCCGGCGTATCGACGGGGGCCGGATGACGCCGATGGAGAACCGACCCGCGCAAGGGCTGCACACCGATCCGTGGCAGCAGGTGCGCGCGTCCTTCCATGCGCTCAACGTGCGCCTGATCCGACTGGCCCTGGCCCTGGGTGTGTCGCTCGAGAACCCGCGCGATCTGGAACGCGTGATGCGGCGCTCCGCATCGGCATCGACGCAGACCGAACGGCGTAGCACAGCCGATCGCCGCGGCGCGTCGCGTTCCGGCCAGGGCCCCGACCGGCGGGTGGCCCACCAATGGGAGGAGTTGCGCGGCCTGGTGGTGCTGCGGTACGGGGTGCAGAAGCGCTGCCTGGAGGATTTCGGCATCGACGTGACACGCCGGGTACTGGCCGAGGTCGACGCCGCCATGCAGCGCGAGGGCTTCGCGCCTGGCGCCGCCGGCATCGACATCGACCATGACCCCGGGCCCGGCGCGGCCTGACGGCCCGCCAGTGGCGCCACCGGCAGGGCGTGGCGATCGCATTGGCGGTTGTCCTACTCCAGTTTGCGCCGTCTTCCGGTGGGCAAGGCGGGTGGTGTCGATTTCAATCGGCGCTGAGAGTCTTTCTCGCACAAAGGAATTTCACATGATCACCAAATTCTCCAACGGCCGCGCGTTCGTGTTGTCCGTCACTGCTTCGGCCCTGCTGATTGCCGGCTGCGCCGACATGAACATGGGCAACATGTCGCCCACGACGCGCAATACCGCGATCGGGGCAGGCGTGGGTGCCGTGGCCGGGGCCGCCATCGGCGGCGGAACCAAGGGTGCAGCCGTGGGCGGGCTGCTCGGCGCCGCCGGTGGCTACGTGTGGTCCAAACACATGGCCGACAAGAAGAGCGCCATGGAGCGCGCCACGCAGGGCACGGGCGTAGCGGTGACACAAACGCAGGACAACCAGCTCAAGCTGAACATTCCGAGCGACATTTCCTTCGACACCGGCCGCGCCGACATCAAGCCCAACCTGCGACCGATCCTGGACCAGTTCGCAAACGGCCTGGCGAATCAGCCCAACACCGAGATCCGCATCGTGGGCCATACCGACAATGTGGGCTCGAACGCCACCAACGATCCGTTGTCGATGCAGCGGGCGCAGGCCGCGCGCGACTACCTGTCATCCCGCGGCGTCGCCGCCAGCCACGTGTCGATTGCCGGGCGGGGCGAGCATGAACCCGTTGCCGACAACAGCACCGAAGCCGGACGCGCGCGCAATCGCCGGGTCGAGATTTTCCTGGCCGAGCGTTCGAGCGTCGCCACGCGATAACACGCGTTGTCCGGGCCTGCGCGTGTGCTGTTGCCGCGTCTGGTACTGACCGCCGCCCTCGCGGCCGTATGCGTGGGCGCGCAGGCGCAGGCGCAGGACAAGGGCCGCCCGGCCCTGGCGGCGGTCACGGTCACGGCACGGGCCAACCCGGACCCGGTGGAAAAGTCGTATCGCAAGATGGTCCGGGCAATGGATCTGTTCGAACGGCTGCATGGCATGGCGCCGGGCGCCACGCTGCGGTTCAAGCTGCTGCCGCGCCGGCCCGATACTGACATGGCCCGCATCGAGCTGGCCGTGGTCGGGTCCAGCGTGGAGTTTGCGGTGCCGGTCGCGCCGGACCACAGCTTCAGCCTGCAGCGCAACCGGCAGGCATTCGAGGAAGACGCGCAGGTGACGCCGAACCGCAGGGCGCAAAGCATGACCTGGCGCACCGATATCCGCACACCCGGCCTGCCGCCCGATACGCGGCGGCTGGGGGACCTGCGCCTGGAATGCCAGGTGGGCATGGAAGCCGGACTGGTCTCGAACAGCCGCAACCTGATCGGCCGCGTGGTCGAGGTCTTTCTGGATACGCCAGCGTATTGCGAACGCAAGTCGCAGCGTTACCTGTTCTTCTCGGATCGCCCGTTGTTTGGCGTGGGATTGGTGGCCGGTCAGCGCCGGGAGATGCTGGCGATCGACAAGTTGTATGCCGGCGCCATCGACGACCGCGGGCTGAAGGACGAACTGCCGTATTGCGATTGCGAGGTGCTGGTCGACCGCAGCTACGAATTGCCGCTGGGCGATCGCAGCTGGCCCGATGACACGCTGGTCGAGTTCGAATACATGGACGACGGAGGATGACCGGTATGACCGGTAAACGACTGCTCCACTTTGGCTCTGTACTGGTGTCCTGCATCTGGCTTGCCGGGTGTGCCGGCACATCGGGGTGGTTGAATTCCGAAAGCAGCGCGCCGCCATTTCGCAACCCGAAGCTGTCGATGCAAGGCGCGGCCGACAGCATCGCGATCGGGCAGGCCACGCGGGCCGACGTTCTTGCGGCGCTGGGCCCGGCGTCGGCGCTCAGGTTCGACAGCGGCTTTGAAATCTGGGTCTATCGGGCGAAGGCCACCGAAGCCACAGGCACCAAAGCCGAGTTGGTGGTCCTGTTTGCGCCGTCCGGGATCGCAAAAAAAACGCGCATCCGCCCGGCGTATGTCGGGCCGCAAGAGTGAACCGCGCGGCATCGACTGGCCTGGCTCGGCCCGAACGGTAGCGTGAACCGCATCGCGCTCAACCGACCGTGTCTTTTCGGAAATGGCAGTAGACGAACTTTTGCATGGAGCCAGAAGGTGTGTGGTGCTCTTCCTGTTCCTGCCGCAGCAGGACAAAGGGCGCGCCGAATTCGGCCTGCAGGCTGGCAGCGCTGTAGCGCATGACTGGCAGGCCACTGCACTGCGTTGGCCCGTCCTCGGCGAACGTGGCCACGATCACATGCCCGCCCGGCTTCACGGCGCGCAACGCTGCTGCCACATAGGCCCGGCGATCCTGTGCCGAGGTCAGAAAATGAAACACTGCCCGGTCGTGCCACACATCGTAGGCATCGGCGGGCAACGCGGCGTCGGTGATGTCCGCCTCGATCCACCGGACCCGCCCAGCGCTCGGACCAACCCGCGCCTGTGCGGTGGTCAGCGCAACACCGGAAAGGTCAAGCACGGTCAGTGACTGGTACCCGGCGTGCAACAGGTCGTCGACCAGCGTAGACGCGCCACCACCGATATCGACGATGGATGCGCCGAGCGGGACGCCGGTCGCGCGAATCAGCCGCAATGACCGCGCCGCGTGAACCTGAAACCAACTGACGTGATCCGCCGGTCTGGTCGAGTAGACCTGGTCCCAATGTTCCGATGCCGGGATGTCGTGGTTCGCGATCGTCATTGGCAGTCCTGCGTGGAGGGCCAGGCGTTGTGCTTCACGCTGTCAGGCACACCAGAGCGTGCCTTGTCGGCCCTGGCGGCGTTGCCAGTCCGCGCGAAACCCATGGGTTTCGCTGTGCTTTGGGCCTTGCCCTGACCAAAATTTCAACGGTCTTGTTTGTGCCTTGCGGTGTGCAATACCGCACTAGCTCGACCTGCCATCGCGCGGCCCGAGGAAAAACCACAGGATGAGACCCAGCACGGGCAATAACACCACGGCGATGATCCAGATCAGCTTTTTCTCGTTGGACGCGGAGCTTTGGAAAATATTGATGATCGCCCAGATGTCACCGGCGAGCACCAGCAAGCCAACGAGGCCGTTGTATCCGAAGTGCATCATCGCGGTTTCCCATGTTGTCCGGCCCGGGTCGGCAAGGCGCGCTCCAGGCCGGTTTTGCACGCCGGGTTGCGTTCGCCGCGTGTCAGAGGTCCTCGGCGCGGCTGCCGTGCTCACAACCCGAGGTCTGGGTCATTTGCGGCTCGCTCTTTGGCGCCATGCAGGCGCGCACAAACGCGGCGCGCTCGCTGCCCTTCTTGTTGCCGGCCGCTTTTTCGCACGTGGCCGTCCGGAATTGCTGCGGCGTCAATTTTTGCACCTGGGCCTGGGCGGCTCCGAATGACAGGCCAAGGCCTATGGTTATCAGGCTGATCAGATTGCGCATGGCATTCTCCTGAAATGAAGTGGTTGAATCGGGTCCCGACTTGGATTCGAGCACACAACGACGTGCTTGGCAATGTCCGATGCAGGCTGCAGGGTCGACGACAAAGCGAAGCCCGCAGTCGGACGCGCACGGCCAAGACGGTCCGAGTGTTCCCCGTGCCAGCGGGACACCGGTTGCCGGCGCTCGACTTGACTCAGGAGGCTGCGGATTGCAGGCCAGGCTGTCCTTTTCTGCAGATGTCGGGTACCCTCGGAATGCGTTAGCTCCGTCGATTTTGGCGCTGTAACGCAGGCCAGTTGGGGATTGGCGCCGCCGGCGGCTGATCTCCGATTCTTATCCTTCATTTGCCGGTCCGTAGATCAAGGAGTCGCACCATGAGTGATGCAAAGAGCTACGAAGGCGGGTGCTTTTGCGGTGGGGTCGCGTTCACGGTCACCGGCCAACCGGCCGGCATGGGTTACTGCCATTGCGAGTCGTGTCGCCGCTGGTCGGCTGGCCCGGTCAACGCCTTCACGTTGTGGCACCCTGACGCACTGGTGGTGACCCGGGGTGCAGACAACATTGGCACCTACAACAAGACCGCGCGCAGTTACCGCAAGTGGTGCAAGACCTGCGGCGGCCATGTCTTCACTGAACACCCGGCTTGGAAGCTTGTCGATGTGTATGCCGCAGCGATTCCCGATTTTCCGTTCAGCGCCGGTGTTCATGTGCATTACCAGGAAAGCGTGTTGCACATCAAGGATGGGTTGCCCAAGATGAAGGACCTGCCAGCGGATATGGGCGGCTCGGGGGTCACGATGGCTGAATGAGTGAACATGTGGCATGGTCGCCAGTAGGGTCCTGCAGCATGTACCGCTCGGGAAAATGGAGCACCATGGCCCGAAGCAGGGACCGGCGTACATCCCTGGCGAATTCAGGGTGGCGTTGGCCTCGGCAAACTCGTACTGATCATGTCACGGTGAATCTTCCAGTCACGGGCAATTCGCTTCCAGACCACGATGTATTTCCCTCGGTCGAGGATTGCGCCGGTTGCGTCCGTGCGCGTGTATCGGCCGATGTCCAGCGCGGATGTGTCGCTGCCTTCAAGTTCCAGCGTCTTGAAATCAAGCACGTGGCCGTGACCGACCATCGACTTCCACACCGCCTCGATCGCTTGCCTTCCCTCGATCGGGTCCAGGTGCGGAATCAGGAACTGCGCGTCCTCGGTGTAACAAGCGGCGGCGGCAACGGCGTCGTTGTGTTTGAAGAAGTCCATCAAGCGCCGATTGGCGGCTGCGATTTCTTCGGCCAGGCGGGTGTGAGTGAACATCGAGAATCCGATCAAGGAGGTTGTTGGGATGCCTGGCGGCTGCATCAGGCCCGCTGTGCCTGCCGCGCAATTGTCTGCCCAATAATGGCGGCGCCGGAATATTCTCAGCCCGATAGGCATCCTGAGTCGTGTCACCAGCAAGGCATCGCGGGTACCCCCATGTCAAACCCGTCGGAAGCACCCAGTGGCCATTGGTGCCAGTGCTCGGTCTTGTCGGCTGTTGGACAATGCATCGCAAAGGCGATACATTGAGGCCATGAAAACTGCAACTCTGCCCTCTATCCGCGTCGAGCCGGAGTTCCGCGCTACCGTCGAATCCTTGCTTCGCGACGCCGAGACCTTGACCGAATTTGTTGAAAACGCCGTTCGTGAAACTGTTCTTCGCCGGCGCAATCAGGCGGAGTTTTTGGCGCGTGGCATTCAATCGCTCGAAGCGGCAAAGCGCAATGACGATTATGTGGACGCCGATGTCGTCCTGGGTAAACTTCACCAACGGCTTGCCGCTGCAAAGACCAGGCATGCGTCAGGCCAACGATGAGTTATCGGGTGAAGTTGACTCGGGAGGCCGAGGACGATCTGCTTCGTGTCTACGACTTTGTGATTGAACGCGAAATTGACCGTGTGGGTGGTGGTGACGTGGCGTTGGCGGACCGGGCCATTGCCGCCATACAACAGGGTTTTGCGACACTGCGCAGTTCGCCCTTCACCTGCAGAAAGGCCGACCAAAGCCCCTTTCTGAGGGAACTTGTCATCC
Organism: Betaproteobacteria bacterium; assembly: GCA_031381865.1. Classification (GTDB taxonomy): domain Bacteria; phylum Pseudomonadota; class Gammaproteobacteria; order Burkholderiales; family Burkholderiaceae_C; genus CAISIP01. Next base: position 18,946 of record JANMYG010000713.1, read on the forward strand.
CGTTCGGCGGGACTGGTTATGTTGCCTTGTTCGAAATTTCAAACCATGACACAGTGGTGATTGCCGCCGTGCGCCATCAACGCGAGGATGACTACCACTAGACCGCGGGCACCCCTCGCGCAACCCCACGAGCGACCCCACCTGGGCTCCCGGGACCAGATGGGGGGTACCTGCGCGAAAGCAGCCGCAGTTGTGCGCCGACGCCACAGCCAATTTCAAGCAGGCGCGCACAACCCGACAGATCAACGTATGGGTGCAGGTGGAGCTCCAGAAGTTCGGCTTGCCGAAGCAGACGGTCCTGCTCGTCCCTGGTGAAGGTGTGGATGTAACCGGTTTCTGTCATTTGCAACGCCGCCATCAACATCTGACCGACACAGTCGGCGAGGAGGTCGACAATTCCATCGTTCTTGCCTGTCAGGAAATCGGACTTGTCGGTCGCGAGGTCTGGCTACCGGCAACCAGGATCACCCCCTGCTGCAGGTACAACCGTTTGCCATGAAATGAATTGTCCGTCAATGGCAATCGGATTTGGGGGTGATCCGGGTTGGCAGCCCATTGCCCCCGCTTGCCAAACCCGACAGCGCTGGTACAGTGAATTCCGGGTTGGCTCTCGGTCGCTCTTTTTTCAATCCTGATGGGGTACTGGCACATGGATCTCGGACTCAAAGGCAAACACGCGGTCATCACCGGTGGCAGCAAAGGCATCGGTCGTGCCATTGCGCAGACTTTCGCCGCTGAAGGGGCAAATGTCGCCATCTGCGCGCGCGATGCGGGGGCCGTGGCCGCTGCCGTCGCGGATCTGAAATCCCAGGGCGTCAATGCCTGTGGCGGGGCGCTCGACGTGGCGGACGGTGCTGCGCTGAAGGCCTGGGTTGCCGCGAGCGCGGCTGAACTCGGTGGCATCGACGCGCTGGTGTGCAATGTCAGCGCATTGGCGGTCGGTGACTCGGCTGAAACCTGGGAGAAGACATTCCGCATCGACATGATGCACACCGTCAACGCGGTCGCGGCCGCCTTGCCTTTTCTCGAGAAGTCCGCGTGTGCCTCGATCGTGCTGATCTCAAGTGTTTCCGGTTTCGAGGTTGATTTCGCAGCCGGTTCCTACGGCGCGATCAAGGGCGCGCTGATTCATTACGCCAAGGGGCTGAGTCGCCAGCTCGTGGCCAAAGGCGTACGCGTGAATTGCGTCTCGCCAGGCAATACCTATTTTGATGGCGGCATCTGGCAAAACATCGAAAAGAACGTGCCGGATTTGTTCGCTTCGACCCTCAAGGTGAACCCGACCGGAAGATTCGGCACGCCACAGGAGGTTGCAAATGGGGTGGTGTTCCTCAGCAGCCCGGTAGCCAGCCGCATTTCGGGCACCAACCTCGTCATCGACGGCGCGTTGACAGTTGCAGTGTAGGCAAGGACATCATGGGCACTCATGACCACACCGGCACCCACGGCCACCAGCATACGATCCACCGCGCGCACATCCACCATGGGTGGGACAACTCCTTTGCGCCACGCCTCAGAATTGCGCCGGGCGAGTCGATCCAGTTCGAGACGGTCGACGCATCATCCGGGCAACTGAACCGCGCTTCCACGTCCGCTGATCTCGGCAAGCTGGATCTGGCGCGCGTCAATCCGGTTACCGGGCCGGTCTATATCGAGGGCGCCCAGCCGGGCGACGCGCTCAAGGTCACGGTCCTGTCGTTCAAGCCTTCCGGCTGGGGCTGGACCGGCAACATCCCCGGGTTCGGCCTGCTGACCGACCAGTTTCCGGAAGCGCACCTGCACCACTGGAATTACGACCCGCTCAGCGCGGTTTCGGTGATGTATGGGCCGGGCGGACGGGTCCCGCTGCGGCCGATGTGCGGCACGATCGGGGTTGCGCCGGCTGAACCGGGTCTGCACAGCATCATCCCACCGCGCAATGTGGGTGGAAATATGGACATCCGCGATATTGCCGAGGGTGTGGAACTCTATTTGCCGGTCGAGGTGGACGGCGCGATCTTCTCGGTAGGCGACACCCATGCCGTGCAGGGTGATGGTGAGGTCTGTGGCACGGCGATCGAGAGCCCCATCGACGTGGCGTTGAAGTTCGAGCTGATCAAGGGCGCCCACCTGCGGTCGCCGCGTTTCACCACGCCGGGGCCGGCCACGAACCACTTCGACACCAAGGGCTACGAGGTCACGACCGGTATCGGCCCGGACCTGATGGCCAACGCCCGTGCTGCGGTGTCCGAGATGATCGAGCTGTTATGCAGGCGCTTCGGTTATTCGCCCGTCGACGCCTACATGCTGTGCAGCGTGTGCGCCGACTTGCGCATCAGCTCCATCGTGGACGTGCCGAACTGGGTGGTGTCGATGTATTTCCCGCGTGTGGTGCTGGAATAGGGGAGCCGCCGCCGCTCAGTCTCGGCGCGTGATGCGGGCGCCAAGCCCGAGCAGTTTTTCCTCGATGCGCTCATACCCGCGCTCGATCATGTTGGCGTTCTGCACCGTGGACTTGCCCTGCGCGCACAGGGCTGCGCCCAGCAGCGCCATGCCGGCGCGTATGTCGGGCGAGGTGAGCGTGGTGGCGGTGAGCCTGGAGCGCCCGCTGATCAGCACCCGGTGCGGGTCGCAGACGACCGCGTTGGCGCCCATGCTGATCAGGCGGTCGACAAAATACAGGCGCGACTCGAACATCTTCTCGAAGAACAGCACATTGCCCGTCACCTGCGTGGCCAGCGTGATCATGCAGCTCATCTGGTCGCTCGCAAACTGCGGCCACGGGCCGTCGCCGACCACCGGTATCGATCCGTCGTGGTCGGGCGTGACGCGCAGTTCCTGGTTGCCGGGCAGGGTGATGTGGTCCTTGTGCAGTTCGATCTTCACGCCAAGCGTGCCGAACACCCGCCGGCACATCCAGTAGGCATGCAGGTCGGTTCCCTCCACCGTGATCTCGCCGCCGGTGGCGGCCGCCAGCGCCAGGTAGGACGCGGCCTCCACATGGTCGTGGCACACCCGGTGCGTCGTGCCGTGCAGCGAGGGCACACCCTCGATGGTCAGCAGGTTGGTGCCGATGCCGCTGATCCTGGCGCCCATCGCGTTGAGCAGGTGCGCCAGGTCCTGCACATGCGGCTCGCAGGCGGCGTTGCGTATGAGGGTCTGGCCGGTGCTCACCACGGCCGCCATCATGATGTGTTCGGTGCCGGTCACCGAGGGCTCGTCGAAGAACATCTCCGCGCCCGCCAGTGGCGCCGGCATCACAAAGCTGTAGCTGCCATTGACGGTGACATGGGCGCCGAGCTTTTGCAGACCATAGAAATGGGTGTCGAGCCGGCGCCGGCCGATCACGTCACCACCGGGTGGATACACGGTGGCCTTGCCCAGACGGTGCAGCAGCGGCGCCACGCACAGGATCGACGTGCGCACCTTGTTGCACAGCGCACGGCTTATTTCGCCGGTCTTCAGGCTGGCCACATGGATGCTGACGCGCTCGCCGCTGCGCTCCACCTTGCCGCCGATGGCGGTGACGAGTTCCAGCATGTGGCGCACGTCCACGATGTCGGGCACGTTCTCCAGCACCATTTCCTGGTCGGTCAGGATGCAGGCCGCGATCATCGGCAGTATGGCGTTCTTGTTGCCGGACGCACGCACGGTGCCACGCAGCGCAATACCGCCTTCAATTTCGAAAGTTGACATTTTTTCTCTTGGGGTTAGGGGTTGATGATATCCAGCCCGGCATCGG
>JANMYG010000394.1:0-4201 GCA_031381865.1 Betaproteobacteria bacterium
ACCGCCGACAGCGGCGTGTAGTCGCCCGCCAGCACGTGCGCCATGCGGTTCTCGAACATCCAGCTGTTGCCGGCGCTGTGGGTGATCACCTCGTACAGCGCTGCGGCATCCACGCCCTCGCGCAGTCCCAGCGCCATGGCCTCGGCGGCGGCCGCGATATGCACGCCGGCCAGCAACTGGTTGATGATCTTGACCTTGCTGCCGGCGCCGGCCTGTGTGCCGAGCTGATAGGCCTTGGCGGCCATGGCGTCGAGCACTGGCTGGCACACCGCGTAGGCGGCCGGTGCGCCGGCGGTCATCATCGTGATCTGGCCGCTGGCCGCCTTGGCGGCGCCGCCCGAGATCGGCGCATCGAGGTACAGCAGCCCCAGTGCGCCCAGGCGCTGCTCCAGTGCAACCGACCAGTTCGGGTCGACGGTGCTGCACATCACGAATACGCTGCCGGCAGCCATCGCCCCGGCGCAGCCGTCGGGGCCGAACAACACGTCTTCCGTCTGTGCGGCATTGACCACCACCGACACCACCACATCGCTGGCCGCCGCCAGCTCGCGCAACGATGCACAGGCGATGCCGCCCTGCTGCGCAAAGGCCTGCGCCACCTCCCGGCGCAGGTCGAACACCCGCAGTTCGAAGCCGGCACGGCGCAACGAAGCCGCCATGCCCTGGCCCATGGCGCCAAGGCCCACCACACCGACACGAATGATTTTTGCCGCTGTTTGATCCATCGATTCATCGTACAACATCGGTCGCTATCGTCGGCCCGGCGCAAGGCGCGTGTAAGTGCTGGGGCACAATCTGCGCACCATGGACCACGGCACACCCGGCGCACTGGAACCCACTGCACCTGCGCGGCTGGCGGCGATCGCCGGCGCACGCCGCATGCTGCGTGGCGACCAGGGCTGGAGCGGCGAGGGCCTGGTCGAGCCCTGGATCGCCCGCTCCTGGCAGCGTTGCCTGGCCATGGGGTACGAGGCCCGGCGGCAGTTGACGTTTGACCAGTTGCCGATGGCCGCGATGCGCAGCGCCAGGGATGCCAACCATGCCTTGACGCAGGCCGCGGCACCGGTGTTGCAGCAGCTCGGCCGCGCCCTGGCTGCGACGCGTTATTTCGCGATCCTGACCAACGCACATGGCGTCGTGGTGGACGTGCACGGACCGATCGACCGGCACGACCGGCGCGCCACGCTGATCACGCGTATCGGAGCCGACCTGTCGGAACGCAGCGTGGGCACCACCGCCATCGGCGCCGCGCTGGCCGAATTGCAGCCGGTATGGCTGCACCGCGGGGAGCACTTCTTCGACGACACCTCGTGTTACAGCTGCGCCGGCGCGCCCTTGTTCGGCCCGCTCGGCGAGTGCGTGGGCATGCTCGACCTGACCGGCGTCGACGCGCCGGAGCGCCCCGAACTCAAGCATCTGGTCACCCAATCGGCGCGCGGCATCGAGAATGCGCTGGCGCTGCGCCAGCCGCATGCGCTGCTGTTGCGCCTGAACTGGCCCGGCCGCCACCTCGGCGACGACACCGACGGCCTGGTCGGTCTGGACCGCGATGGGTTTGTTCGCACCAGCAATACCGCGGCACGCCAGATGGTGCCCCAACTCGGTGGCGCCGTGCCCGCTCGCGCAGGTGGCATGCATGCAAGCGAGCTGTTTGCCATGGCCTTCGAGACCCTGTTCGACGCCGCGCGCGTCGCGCCTGCGGTGACGGAGGTGCCGCTGTGGTCGGGCCTGCGGCTGCAGGCCCTGGCGCTGCCGGCGGATAGCCTGGATGGCGGTCTGGCCGCGCTGCCGTCGACGCGCCGGGTGGCGCCGCCGGTGCCCGACCAGCGCCGGCTAAAGGACATCGAAGCCGCGCTGATCCGCACCGCGGTCGACGACGCCAAGGGCAACGTGGCGCAGGCGGCGGCGCGCCTGGGCGTCAGCCGCGCCACGGTGTACAGGAAACTCGGGAAGACGCGCGATTGATACGGCACAACATTCAACGAATCGGGTAGCGACCGTGCGCCACCAACCTGCATGCCATCAGCGCGTCGCACCGGCATTGGGGAAGAACAGCTGCTGCCCGCCGATGCGGTAGCTGGCGATCGCCGCTTGTCCCGGCGCGGATACGACCCAGTCCACGAACTTCTGCGCGTCGGCCGCCTTCACATGCGAATGCCGCGCCGGGTTGACCACCATGACGCCGTACTGGTTGAAGAGCCGTGTGTCGCCCTCCACCAGCACCACCATGTCGCCACGGTTCCTGAAGCTCAGCCAGGTGCCGCGGTCGGCCAGCACGTAGGCGCCGCTGCTTGACGCGATATTCAGCGCCGGCCCCATGCCGCAGCCACACTCCCGGTAACCACCGCCCTTGTTGTCCGCCGCGCCGGCCAGGTTCCAGTAGCGCAACTCGGCCGCGTGGGTGCCGCTCTTGTCGCCGCGCGAAATGAAGGCGGCGCCGGCGGCCGCCAGTTTGCGCAGCGCGACCCCGATGTCCTTGCCCGCGGCCCCGGCCGGGTCAGCGACCGGGCCCACCAGGATGAAATCGTTGTACATCACGGGCCATCGCCGCAGCGCGAAACCCTCGCGCACGAACACCTCTTCCGCGTCCCGGTCATGCACGAACAAAACATCGGCATCACCGCGCCGGCCCATGTCCAGTGCCTGTCCGGTGCCCAGCGCGACCACCTTGATATCGATGCCGCTGGCCTTCCTGAACGCGGGCAGCAGCTGCGTGAACAGGCCCGACTGCTCGGTCGAGGTGGTCGACGCCATGACGATCGATTGCCCCTGGCAGGCCGCGGCGCACACCGCAAGCAAGGCACCGACCAGCACGCGGCGGCTGCGCGCAAGCGACCGCGTCGGACCCACCAGGCTCATGCAAGTTCTCCCTTGACAAACAGGTACGCCGGCTCCGATATCCGACGCAAAACCGCGGCATCGAAAAAATCCCTGACCGGCAGATCGGCCAGCAACCGGCCGTGTTCGAGGTACAACACGCGACTTGCCAGGCGCTTGACCTGACCGAGGTTGTGGCTCGCGAACACCAACGTCATCGGTTTGCCGCGCGGGGCGCCGGCAAACTCCGCCATCAGTGTTTCGACCTCGCGTTTGGCGTGCGGGTCCAGGCTGGCGGTGGGCTCGTCGAGCAACAACAGGTCCGGCTGGCGCACCCAGGCCCGGGCCAGCGCCACACGCTGCTGCTGCCCACCCGAGAGGGTCCTGGCGCTGCGCGCGGCGTGGTCGGCCAATCCCACGCGTTCCAGTCCGAGCATGGCCTTGTCGCGTGCCATGCCCCAGGGTTCTCCGGCAAGCCAGAGCCCGAGCGCGATATTGTTCCGCACCGAGGTGCGCAGCATGTACGGACGCTGGAACAACATCGCCTGCCGGCAGGCCGGGTCGTTGTGCTGGTGGCCCGCGCTGGGGCGCTGCAGGCCATGCAACAGCCGCAGCAGCGTGCTCTTGCCGCTTCCGTTGCTGCCCACCAGCGCGATGCGTTCGCCGGCATCGATGCGCAGGTCGACGCCGGACAAGGCATGGACCTGGCGAAAGCGCACCGTGGCCTGCCTGAGTTCCAGCAATGCCGTCATGCCGCCGCTCCGGGGGCCAGCACCTGCGCCTGCCCTTCGAGCCGTTCGCGCCAGTTGCGCAGCAGCGCGATCGAGGCGTTGAGCAGCAGCACCACCGCCAGCAACACCAGGCCGAGCGCCAGCGCCAGCGGCAAATCGCCCTTGCTGGTTTCCAGTGCGATCGCGGTGGTCATGACGCGCGTGAATCCGTCGATGTTGCCGCCCACCACCATCACGGCGCCGACTTCCGAGATCGCCCGGCCGAACGCGGCGATCAGCACCGTCAACAAGGCATGACGCTCGTCCCAGGCCAACAGCAGGCTGCGCAGCACAACGCGCGCACCGAGCGACTGCAGTTGCTCGCCATGCGCGCGTTCGGCGTCCTCCACCACCTGGCGCGTCAGTGCGGTCACCACCGGAAGCACCAGCAGGCCCTGCGCCAGCACCATGGCCTGAAAGCTGAACAGCCACCCCAGATACCCGAGCGGGCCCGAACGCGACAACAACAGGTACACCACCAACCCCACCACCACCGAGGGCACGGCCAACAGCGTGTTGAGCAGCGCCAGCAACGCGCCACGCCCGGCGAAGTGCGCCACCGCGAGCCAGGCGCCCGCCACCAGCCCGACCCCACAGGCGAGCAGGCAGGCAGC
>JANMYG010000757.1:0-6155 GCA_031381865.1 Betaproteobacteria bacterium
ATCGAACTCAAGCGCGGCGAAGTGCCGGAGGTGGTGCTCAACAACCTGTACAAGCAGACGCAGCTGCAGGATACCTTCGGCATCAACATGGTGGCCCTGATCAATGGCCAGCCCAAGTTGTGCAACCTGAAGGACCTGATCGAGGTGTTCCTGGAGCACCGGCGCGAGGTGGTGACGCGGCGTACGGTATTTACATTGCGCAAGGCCCGTGAACGCGGCCACGTGCTCGAAGGCCTGGCCGTGGCGCTGGCCAACATCGACGACTTCATCGCGATCATCCGCAACGCGCCAACCCCCCCGGTCGCCAAGGTCGAATTGATGAATCGCCCGTGGGACAGCAAGCTGGTGCGCGAGATGCTCACCCGCACGCGCGCCGACGGCGGCGTGGTCAATGCGGACGACTACCGCCCCGACGGGATGGACCGCTCCTGCGGCATGGGCAGCGACGGGTTGTACCGCCTGAGCGAGACCCAGGCCCAGGAAATCCTGCAGATGCGCCTGCAGCGCCTGACCGGGCTGGAGCAGGACAAGATCGTCGCCGAATACAAGGAGGTGATGGCCGAAATCGAAGACCTGCTCGACATCCTTGCCAAGCCGCTGCGCGTGACGACCATCATCGTCGAGGAGCTGGGCCATATCAAACAGGAATTCGGCCAGACCAAGGCCGGCGCGCGACGCAGCCAGATCGAGCACAGCTCCTACGACCTGAGCACCGAAGACCTGATCACACCCACCGACATGGTGGTGACGCTCAGCCACAGCGGCTACATCAAGAGCCAACCACTGTCCGAGTACCGGGCACAAAAACGCGGCGGGCGCGGCAAGCAGGCAACGGCCACCAAAGAGGACGACTGGGTCGACCAGCTGTTCATTGCCAACACGCACGATTACATCCTGTGCTTTTCGAACCGCGGGCGCCTGTACTGGCTCAAGGTCTGGGAGGTTCCGCAAGGATCGCGCGGCTCGCGCGGGCGCCCGATCGTCAACATGTTCCCGCTGCAGGAAGGCGAAAAGGTCACGGTGGTGCTGCCGCTGACAGGGGAAAAACGCAGTTTCCCGCCCGACCAGTACATCTTCATGGCGACCAGCATGGGCACCGTCAAGAAGACCACGCTGGACGAATTCAACAACCCGCGCAAGGCCGGCATCATCGCCGTCGACCTGGACCCGGGCGACTACCTGATCGGCGCCGCACTGACCGACGGCGAACATGATGTGATGCTGTTCTCGGACGGTGGCAAGGCCGTGCGCTTCGACGAAAACGACGTGCGTCCGATGGGTCGCACGGCACGGGGTGTGCGCGGCATGCTGCTCGAAGACGGCCAGACCGTCATCGCCATGCTGGTGGCCGAGGACGAACACCAGTCGGTCCTGACCGCCACCGAAAACGGCTACGGAAAACGCACCGGCATCACCGAGTACACGCGCCACGGTCGCGGCACCAAGGGCATGATCGCGATCCAGCAGAGTGAGCGCAACGGCAAGGTCGTCGCCGCGACGCTGGTGCACGTGGACGACGAAATCATGCTGATCACCGACAAGGGTGTGCTGGTGCGCACACGCGTGAGCGAGATCCGCGAACTCGGCCGGGCCACGCAGGGCGTCACCCTGATCGGGCTGGACGAAGGCTCCAAGCTCAGCGGCCTGCAACGCATCGTCGAAAACGACGCCAATCCGGCCGAGGGCGAGCTGCCTGGCGACCCGGTGGCCGACGACGGCAACGGCAACGGCGACAACAGTTGAGCCCCCGCCATTCGCACCTGGCCCGAGCGGCACGGGCCGGTTCCGCCAGCGACCCTGCAACATAACGCCCGATGCAACGCCCCTACAACTTTTCTGCCGGCCCGGCGGCGATCGCCGACGAAGTACTGCTGCAGGCAGCGGCCGAAATGCTGGATTGGCGCGACGCGCAGGGGCGCTCGTGCGGCATGGGTGTCATGGAGATGAGCCACCGCGGGCGCGAGTTCATATCCATCCATGAGAGCGCCGAAGCGGACTTGCGCGAGTTGCTGGCGGTACCGGCCGACTTTCGCATCCTGTTCATGCAAGGCGGTGGTCTGGCTGAAAACGCGATCGTGCCCATGAACCTGGCCGCCCTGCGCGGCGCACCGGGTACCGGGGCCGCGGCAGATTTCGTGGTGACGGGCAGCTGGAGCCAGAAGTCGCACAAGGAGGCCGGCAAATACTGCGATGCGCGGGTAGTGGCCAGCAACGCCGCAGACAACCACACCGCGCTACCGGCTCCCGCCACCTGGCAGCTGCGCGCCGGGGCCAGTTACGTGCACGTTTGCAGCAACGAGACCATCCACGGGATCGAGTTCCATGAGCTGCCCGACCTGCGCGCGCTGGGCTGCGACGCACCACTGGTGGTCGATTTCTCGTCCCACGTGGCGTCGCGCCCGGTGGACTGGTCGCGCCTGGGCCTGGCGTTCGCAGGCGCGCAGAAGAACCTCGGCCCCGCCGGCCTGACCGTGGTGGTGGTGCGTGAAGACCTGCTCGGCCACGCGTTGCCGATATGCCCCAGCGCATTCGACTACAAGACGGTGGCCGACCATGGGTCGATGTACAACACGCCGCCGACCTATGCCATCTACATCGCCGGCCTGGTATTTCGCTGGCTCAAGCGCCAGGGTGGAATTGCCGCCATGGAGGCGCGCAACATCGCCAAGGCCCGCTTGTTGTACCAGGCGATCGACCAGTCCGGCCTGTACGAAAACCGGGTCGCCACCGATTGCCGTTCCCGCATGAATGTTCCCTTCTTTCTCAAGGACGCGTCGCGCAATGACGCGTTTCTGGCCGGGGCCAGCGAGCACGGCCTGCTTTCGCTCAAGGGGCACAAGTCGGTCGGCGGCATGCGTGCCAGCATTTACAACGCGATGCCGCTCGCCGGAGTGCAGGCGCTGGTGGACTACATGCGAGAATTTGAGCAATCCGGCGCCTGAGCCCGAATGCCCGAACCGATATCACCCACGCCCATGACGACCAACCTGGCGGAACTTCGCACCCAGATCGACGCGCTCGACGCAAAGGTATTGGTGCTGCTGAACCAGCGCGCCGCGCTTGCCAGCCAGGTGGGGGAAATCAAGCGTGCCGAGGGTTCCCCGGTTTTTCGGCCCGAGCGGGAATCAGAGGTGATCCGCGGCCTCCAGGCTGCGAACACGGGCCCGCTGAAAAGCGCCGGTGTGGCGCAGGTCTGGCGCGAGGTCATGTCCGCGTGCCGCGCGCTGGAGGCGCCTGAGCGTGTCGCCTTTCTCGGACCAGCCGGGACCTTCAGCGAACAGGCCGCGCTGCAGTATTTCGGCTCCAGCATCGAGCGGGTGCCCTGCAGCAGCATCGACGAGGTGTTTCGCGCCGCGGCGTCCGGCAGCGCGGAATTCGGCGTTGTGCCGGTCGAGAACTCCACCGAAGGCGTGGTCTCGCGCTCGCTCGACCTGCTCCTGAACACGCCGTTGCACATCGTGGGCGAAACCAGTCTGCTGGTGCGCCACAACCTGCTGCGCATGTCGCAGTCGCTGGACGGGATCGAGGCCATCTACGCCCACCCGCAGGCGCTGGCCCAGTGCCAGGGATGGCTCAACACCCACCTGCCCCAAGCCGACCGCCGGACCGCCTCCAGCAACGCGGACGGCGCCCGGCTGGCAACCACCAACCCGGCCTGGGCGGGAATTGCCAGCGATCGCGCCGCCGCGGAGTTCGGCCTGCACATTGCAGCCCACGCAATCCAGGACGACGCCTTCAATCGCACCCGGTTTGCCGTGGTGTGCCTGCCGCGCCAGATGGCGGCTCCGGCGGCCACCGGCCACGACTGCGTGAGCCTGATCGTGTCGGTGCCGAACCGACCCGGCGCCGTGCACGACATGCTCGAACCACTCAAGAGGCATGGCGTGTCGATGACCCGTTTCGAGTCCCGCCCGGCGCGCTCCGGCCAATGGGAGTACTACTTTTATCTGGACATCCAGGGGCATCCGTCGCAAACCCATGTCATGCAGGCGCTCAAAGACCTGCAGGGGCTGTGCGCGTTCTACAAGGTGCTGGGTGTCTACCCGGCAGGTGAGCAATGAAGAGACTGCCGGTGCATCCCGATGTTTGAGCAGCTGGGCCTGATCGGCTGCGGCTTGATGGGGGGTTCGTTTGCGCTGGCGCTCAAGCGTGCCGGACTCGTCAAGCGCGTGGTTGGCTACAGCAAGTCACCGTCCACCACCGAACGCGCCAGGGCGCTGGGCGTGATCGACGTAGAAGCGCCGTCCGCGCTGCTGGCCGTATCGGGTGCCGACATCGTCCTGATCGCGGTGCCGGTGGCCTCGACCGAAGCCACGTTCAGGGCCATCAAACACCTGGTGACGCCAACGATGCTGATCATGGACGTGGGCTCCACCAAGCGCGATGTGATCGACGCCGGCCGGCGCGCATTGCGCGAGCAGATCGGCTGTTTTGTGCCATGCCATCCGATCGCCGGCAAGGAACTCTCCGGCGTCGAAAATGCGGATGCCGACCTGTACATGGGCCGCCAGGTGGTCATCACCCCGATCGATCGCACCAACAGCGTGCAGCGGCAGCAGGCGATAGATGTATGGTCCGCCATGGGATGCCGGGTGGTGACGATGACTCCCGAAACACACGACGCGGCGTTTGCGGCCGTGAGCCACCTTCCGCACCTGATCGCGTTCGCGCTCATGAACGCGATCTCCGGGCAGCCCTTGGGCCGGGATTTCCTGTCGCTCGCGGGGCCTGGGTTCAGGGATTTCAGCCGCATCGCCGCATCCGACCCGACGATGTGGCGCGACATCATGGTCGCGAACCGTGAAGAACTGCTGGCGCAATTGAAGCTGTTTCAGCGCAACCTGGAAGCGCTGGAACTCATGATCGCCAACGCCAACGGCGAAGCGTTGCTGGAACAGTTCGAACATGCCAGTGCCACGCGTGCCAACTGGAGCATGGCCAAGCAGCAGAAGTAATGTTCGACACCGAGTTTCTGGATATTCCGCCTCTGGCGGGCGCGGGCGGCCAACTGGTGCTGCCTGGATCCAAGAGCATTTCAAACCGGCTGCTGCTGCTGTCCGCACTGTGCGCGGGCACCACCACGCTGCATGACCTGCTCGACTCCGACGACACCCGTGTGATGCTGGACGCACTGCGCCAGCTCGGTTGCACGGTGCGGCGCAATGGGTCCACGGTGGTGATCGACGGGCTCGGCGGCGCGCCCAAGACGCGCCAGGCAACGCTGTTCATGGGCAACGCCGGCACCGCCATGCGCCCCCTCACCGCCGCCCTGGCGGTGCTCGGGGGTGACTTCGAGCTGCGCGGCGTGGCCCGCATGCACGAGCGTCCGATCGGCGATCTGGTCGACGCATTGCGACAACTCGGATGCCGGATCGACTACCTCGGCATCGACGGATACCCGCCGCTGCGCATCGGGACGCCGATACTGTCATTGCATCAGCCGATTCGGGTACGCGGTGACGTCTCGAGCCAGTTTCTGACCGCCCTGCTGATGGCCTTGCCGCTGGTCGCGCGACAGGACATCGTGATCGAGGTCCAGGGCGAACTGATCTCGCGGCCGTACATCGAAATCACGCTGAACCTGCTGGCGCGTTTCGGCGTGCAGGTGCAGCGCGAAGGCTGGCAGCGCTTTGTCATTCCGGCCGGCAGCAACCTGCAGTCACCCGAGACGATGCACGTGGAAGCGGACGCCTCGTCCGCCAGTTATTTCATCGCCCTGGGCGCGATCGCGGCCCGCGGTGGGAGCACGCTGCGGATCGACGGCGTGGGCGCGGATTCGATCCAGGGCGACATACGGTTTGTCGACGCCGCGCGCCAGATGGGCGCCATGGTGGACAGCGGTCCCAACTGGCTGGACGTGTCGCACGGACCAGCCGCGGCGGCAGGTCCGCTGCGGGCGATCGACCTCGACTGCAACCACATCCCCGACGCCGCGATGACGCTGGCAGTGATGGCCCTGTACGCCAGCGGCACGACCACCTTGCGCAATATCGCCAGCTGGCGGGTCAAGGAAACCGATCGCATTGCTGCCATGGCGACCGAATTGCGCAAGCTCGGCGCTGGCGTTGCCGAAGGCGCCGATTTCATCGAAGTCACGCCGCCGGCGGTGTGGCAGCCCGCCACGATCCACACCTACGACGATCACCGCATGGCGA
>JANMYG010000784.1:0-9031 GCA_031381865.1 Betaproteobacteria bacterium
AAGACGTGCAGGCCGAGGGCGACGCTGCCGTGCGCCGCTATTCGCAGCAATTCGACCAGTGGAACCCGGCTGACTTCACGCTGTCGCAGGCGGCCATCGAGGCCGCCGTGAAGCAGCTGAGCCCGCGCGAACTGGAAGACATCCGCTTCGCCCAGACCCAGGTGCGCGGCTTCGCGCAGATCCAGCGCGATTCGATGCAGGACGTCGAGGTCGAGACGCTGCCCGGCGTGGTCCTGGGCCACCGCCATATTCCGGTCAACGCGGCCGGTTGTTATGTGCCCGGCGGCAAGTACCCGCTGATCGCCTCGGCCCACATGAGTGTGCTGACGGCCAAGGTGGCCGGTGTGAAACGCGTCGTCTCGACCGCGCCGCCGTTCGAGGGCGCACCGCACCCGGCCATCGTCGCGGCGATGCATTTCGCGGGTGCCGACCAGATCCTGGTGCTCGGTGGCGTGCAGGCGGTGGCCGCGATGGCCATCGGTACGCAGTCGGTCGCGGCGGTCGACATGCTGGTCGGTCCGGGCAACCAGTTCGTGGCCGAGGCCAAACGCCAGTTGTATGGCCGCGTCGGTATCGATCTGTTCGCCGGCCCGACCGAAACGCTGGTGATCGCCGACGAATCCGTCGACGGCGAGTTGTGTGCGGTCGACCTGCTCGGTCAGGCCGAACACGGCCCCACGTCGCCGGCGGTGCTGCTTACCAACTCCGAGAAACTGGCCCGGGACACCATGGCCGAGGTCGAGCGCCAGCTCAAGATACTGCCCACCGCCGGAATCGCCGCCAGGGCCTGGGAGGTCTACGGCGAGGTGATCGTCTGCGACAGCTACGAGGAGATGCTGGCCAAGGCGGACGAACTGGCCTCCGAACACGTGCAGGTGATGACACGCGACCCGGACTATTTCCTCCACAACATGACGAACTACGGCGCCCTGTTCCTGGGCCCGCGCACCAACGTGAGTTTCGGCGACAAGGTGATCGGCACCAACCACACCCTGCCGACCAACCGATCAGCGCGTTACACCGGCGGCTTGTGGGTCGGCAAGTTCCTGAAGACCTGTACCTACCAGAAGGTGCTGACCAACGAAGCCTCGGCCCTGGTGGGCGAGTACTGCTCGCGCCTGTGCCACATGGAAAATTTCGCCGGCCACGGCGAGCAGGCCAACATCCGGGTGCGGCGCTACGGCAAGCGCGCCGAGGTGCCGTGGTACCAGCCGGTGCCGGCACAGGCGGATTGACGTTTTCAAAAGTGGAAATTCGATGAGACACGCACGGCCAGAGCAGGCCATCCTGACCAAACACAACGACCTGAGCAAGACCGAAGCCACGCAGCGTGTGGTGGAGTCGATGGTGGACGGCCTCAACGACCACGACATCGCGGGCATGGGTCGCTTCTTCGATCAACGGTTCCGCTGGATGGGCAACGCCGGCTGCGGCACCAAACACGGCCTGCGCGAGTTCCAGGACAACTGGCAGCGCCCGTTCCAGGCGGCGTTTTCCGACAAGGTCTGCATCGACGAGGCGCGCCTCGTGCAGGGCGAGTGGATGGCCGCGTTCGGCCGCCAGGAGGCAACGCACTCGGGCGAGTTCATGGGCATCGCGCCGACCGGCAAGCGGGTCGAGATCCGTTACATGGATTTCTGGAAGGTGGTCGACGGCAAGATCGTCGACAACTGGGTGTCGGTCGATTTTGCGCATGTGATGCAGCAACTGGGCGTGGACCCGTTCGCCGGCCACGGCTGGGAAGCCTTCGACCGCGGCGAGCGTGTGCCACCGCAACCGGTCGCCACCGCATGAGCGCCGCCGGGCCGCTCCCAAGGGCGAATTCCGCAATGCGCAGCATGGAGGATGCCTGATGAACACCGACACCCGCTCCCCGGCCGGCTTGCGTACGCCGTCGTTCCGCCTCGACGGACGCACCGCGCTGGTCACCGGCGCGGGACGCGGCATCGGCCTGGCGGCAGCCCATGCCCTGGCGCAGGCCGGGGCCCACGTGTTTCTGGTGGCGCGCACGGCGGCCGAGGTCGAGGCGGCGCGTGACGCCATTCACGCCGATGGCGGCACGGCGCGGGCGGCGGCGCTGGACGTCACCGATTCTGCCGCCGTGGCGCAATTCGTTGCCCGGCACGGACCGTTTCAGGTCTTGGTCAACAACGCGGGCACGAACCGCCCGTCCTTGATCACCGACATGACCGACGCCGACTACGACGCCGTGATGGGCCTCAACGTCAAGGCCACCATGGTGGTCACGCGCGAAGTGGCGCGCGGCATGGTCTCGGCCGGGCGCGGCGGCGCAATCATCACGGTATCGAGCCAGATGGGCCACGTGGGCGGACCGAAGCGCAGCCTGTATTGCGCCACCAAACACGCGGTCGAAGGCATGACCAAGTCGCTCGCCTGGGAACTGGGCCCGCACCGCATCCGTGTCAACACCCTGTGTCCGACCTACATCGAAACCGCGATGACCGCGACGATGCTGGCGGACCCGCAGTTCCGCGCCTTTGCCGAAAGCGGCACCGCGCTGGGCCGCGTCGGGCGGCTGGACGAAGTGATGGGGGCCGTGGTGTTTCTGGCGTCCGACGCCAGCACCCTGGTCACGGGTTCTGCGCTCATGGTGGACGGCGGCTGGACCGCACGCTGACAACACCATGGCCGCCGTCACCTCGCTCGACGTCGCGCGCCTGGCCCAGGTGTCGCAGTCGGCCGTGAGCCGCGCCTTCACCCCCGGCGCCAGCGTGTCCGACGTGACGCGGGCCAAGGTGCAGGAGGCGGCGCGCAAGCTCGGTTACCGGCCCAACGCCATCGCGCGCAGCCTGATCACGCGGCGCAGCCGCATCATCGGCGTGGTGATGTCGTACCTGGAGAATCAGTTCTACCCGGTGGTGCTGGAGCGCATCTCGCAGCGCCTGCAGCGCGACGGTTACCACGTGCTGCTGTTCATCGCGGACTCGCGCGACGCCGACTCGGTGCTGGGCGAAATCTTGCAGTACCAGATCGACGGGCTGGTGATGGCGTCGACCTCGCTGTCCAATGCGCTGGCGCTGCGCTGCTCCGACGCCGGCATTCCGGTGGTGCTGTTCAACCGCACCATCCGCGACAGCCAGAACACCAGTTCGGTGACGACCGACAACTACCAGGGCGGCCGCCTCGCGGCGCAGTACCTGGTGCAGACCGGCCACCAGCGCATCGCGTACATCGCCGGGCTCGAGGACACCTCGACCAACCTCGACCGTGAACGCGGTTTGCGCGATGGCCTGGCCGAACTCGGGCGGCGCTGCTTCGCGCGCGCGGTGGGCAACTACGACTTCGAAGACGCCAAGGCGGCGGCACGGCAGATCTTCTCCGGCCTGGCGCCCGAGCGCCCGGACGCGGTGTTCGTTGCCAACGACCACATGGCGATCGCCGTCATGGACACACTGCGCATGGAGCTGGGCCTGCGCATTCCGCTGGACGTGAGCGTGGTCGGTTTCGACAACGTCAAGCAGGCGGCCTGGGGCTCGTACCAGCTCACCTCTGTCGAGCAGGACGCCGACGCCATGATCGAAGCCACCGTCAAATTGCTGATGGACCAGATGGACGGCGCCATGCAAAGCAGTGCCGTGGTGCTGCCGGCGCGTCTCGTCGTGCGTGGCTCCACGCTGCGGCGTAACAGTTTGAAGGAAAAGGAAAAGACATGAGTTCGTCATTGGCACCTGTTCCAGGCATTCACCAGGCCGCCGGCATGCGCGGCTTCGCCGCCGAGTTCCGCGACCTCGACCACTACATCCGCGTCATCACCGAGCGCATCTGGGAAGGGCGTCGCATCGACGACATTCGCATCTATTACAGCGACCCGTGTGTCGTCGAGACGTCGACGTCGGTCAGCAGCTCGGTGGAAGACGTGATCGCCGGCACCCGTGCCACGCTGGACATGTTCCCGGACCGGCGGATACTGGCCGAGGACATCATCCAGTCTGGCGACGCGCACGGCGGCTTCCTGAGTTCGCACCGCATCATCTCGACGATGACCCACGCTGGCGATGGCATCTTCGGAAAGGCAACCGGTCGCAGGGTGCATACGCGGACCGTCGCCGACTGCGTCTGCAAGGACAACCGCATCATTCACGAGTGGCTGGTGCGTGACCAGGCCGCCACTGCCTTGCAGCTTGGCACCACGCCGCGCGCACTGGCGCAGGAATCGCTGGATCAGCGGGGCGCGTGGAACAAGCCGGTGGCCGGGCCGGCGCCCGCAGGTTATGTATCGCATGTCAGCAGCGACCCCGTGGCGCGCAGGTATGCGCAACTGCTCGAAGGTCTTTCGCGTCTCGATCTGGCGGTCGATGCCATGTACGACGATGCTGCGCACCTGATCGGTCCTGGCGAGCGCAGCTATTACGGCCACGCCAAGATTGCGGGCTTCTGGCGCGAACTGTTTTCGGCGCTGCGCGTGAGCACTTTTGCAGTGGAGCATTTGGCGCTGCAGTGCGACATGGCGCAGAGCGGCCGCGCTGATCGTGTCGCCATGCGCTTTCGGGCGCAGACCTTGCACGAGCCCCTCACCGCCGAAGCGAATCGTTATGGCGAAGGCACCGGGCGGCCTGTGGAATTGCTGGGCATCGTGCATGCGGAGTTCGTGCGTGGCCGCGTCATCCGCCAATGGGTCGTGCTGGACGATGTGGCAACCTGGATGCAGATCCTGAGCCCGCGCGTCTGACTCCCCGTCAACCTGCAAGAGAGAGAGAAGCAACATGGCCAAGATCCAGCTCAAGAATATCGTCAAGTCCTGGGGCGCTTCGGTAGGCGTCAAACAGATGTCGCTTGACATTGCGGACGGTGAGTTCCTGGTGTTGCTGGGGCCCTCAGGCTGTGGCAAGACCACCACGATGCGCATGGTGGCGGGCCTGGAAGATCCGACCGAGGGCGAAATCTGGATTGGTGACCGCTGTGTGAATGCACTGGAGCCCAAGGATCGTGACGTCGCCATGGTGTTCCAGAGTTACGGCCTGTATCCCAACATGACGGTCTATGAAAACATCAGTTTTCCGCTGCGTATCCGTGGCACACCGGCGGCCGAGATTCACCCAGCGGTGATGAAGGCGTCCGGCAAGGTGGAATTGGACGAGTTTTTGCAGCGCCGGCCAAAGGAATTGTCGGGGGGTCAGCGCCAGCGCGTGGCGCTGGCGCGCGCCATCGTGCGCCAACCCAAGGTGTTTCTGATGGACGAGCCCTTAAGCAACCTGGACGCCAAGCTGCGCGTCAGCATGCGAGCCCATATCAAGCATCTGCACCATGATCTGGGTGTGACCACGATCTATGTAACCCATGACCAGGTCGAGGCCATGACGCTGGCAGACCGGGTGGTCGTGATGAGCAAGGCCGAAGTGCAACAGATCGGCTCGCCGGAAGACAGTTACAACAACCCAGCCAACCTGTTCGTGGCCGGCTTCATCGGCGCGCCGGCCATGAATCTGGTGCGCGGCAAGCTGCACAGTGGTGTTTTCGAGGCACAGGGTGATGGTTACCAGGTCAGCGTCGGCGGCTTCGGATCGGTCACGCAAGACAATATCGTGCTAGGTGTCCGTGCCGAGGACATCGTCGTGGTTTCCCCTGACAACGCGCAGGTCACCGGCAGCGTTTTTTCATTTGAATTGCTGGGAGATGCCACCACGGTGACGCTCAAGCTAGCCGATGAATTCATCACCGCCAAGGCCGGCAAGCAGTTTCGCGCCGCCATGGGCGATCGTACCGGCTTTGCTGTAAAGACCGAACGTTGTTACCTTTTCGACGGAAAGACGCAGGACCGGCTGCGCCTTCCCAATCCCTGAGTTCCGGAATCAATCTAACAGGAGAACGAACATGAAGTTCAAGAAACTGCTGATAACCGCTGCGATTGCCATCGCAAGTGGTCAGGTTGCCTATGCCAACTGCGGGATTGCTGCCGGAAACGTCAGCATCATCGGCAACGATTTTCCCGCGATCCAGGCCATTGCCAATGGTGCCAAGGCCTGCGCCGGCGCCGGCGTCACAGTGAGCACGAACCTGACGACCGAGCACGAGAAGCTGCATGGTCCTTCATTGGCCGCCAACCCTGCGCGCAATACGGTCAGCATTGTTGCCACCAGCTCCATCGTGCCGCTGCTGCAGGATGGCCTGCTGCGGCCGCTCGATGAACTGGTCGCCAAACATGGACAGGCCTTGAAGCCCTCGCAGTTGATCAAGATCGACGGCAAGGTGATGGCGATCGCCTTCATGTCGAACACGCAGCACCTGTTCTACCGCACCGACATCCTGTCCAAGGCCAAGCTGCAGCCGCCCAAGACCTATGAAGAGGTCCTGGCAGCCTCGAAGGCGATTCGCGCCGCGGGCCTGATGCAGCATCCGTTCGCGCTGAACACGAAGACAGGCTGGAACCTGGGAGAGGAGTTCATCAACATGCACATCGGCATGGGCGGGCGCTTCTTCAAGGCCGGAACCGCCGAGCCGGCGGTCAATGACGACACTGGCGTCAAGACGCTGAACATGCTCAAGGAGCTGGCGAGCTACTCGAACCCCGACTTCCTGACCTACGACTCCAACGCCACCCAGTCGCTGTGGGAAGCCGGCAATGTCGCGATTTCCACCATGTGGGGTTCGCGTGCCGGTGCCATCCTGGATGACAAGGGTTCGACGCCCGAGATCATCAAGGCAACGGCACTCGCTGGCGCACCAACCGTCGGGGGTGGTTCAGTACCCGCGACAACGCTCTGGTGGGACGGCTTCGCGATCGCCAAGAACATCTCCAACGCGGACGCCGAAGCGAGCTTCCGTGCCATGATGAACGGCCTGACGCCGCAGACTGTCAAGGCGAGCAACGACGCTGCCGTCTGGCTGGCCGAAGGTTATACACCTGGCGCTGCAGCCAAGGGCGTTGTCGCCACGGTCCAGGCTGGTGCCAGGCCGTACCCGATGGACCCGTCGATGGGGCTGCTGCACAACGCCCTCGGCGATAACCTCTCCAGCTTCATGCAAGGTTCCAAGCCGGCCAAGCAGGCGCTTGCCGATGTCGAGGCCGCCTACGTCGCGGCGGCCAAGGCAAAAGGCTTCCTGAAGTAGTCGCCGCGCAGGCTGCGGTGTCGAGGGCGCAAGCGCTCGCGCCGCAGTCTGTGCAGCGTCGCAGCAGGAGATCGCGGACGCAGCGTCCTTATCGGAGGTTCCCACCATGCCCCACAGCATCTTCTTTCGCTTCATTTTCCCGTCGCTGCTGGCGATGCTGATTTTCATCGCTGCGCCGATTGTCTCGGTGATCGTGCAGTCGCTGCACATCGAGCATGCGCAGGTGCTGGTGCAGGTGGAGAGCTGCGATCCATTCTCGGGTTGCAAGAAGACCACCAATGTTGACGCTGCGGCCACCGCCAAGCTGCGGGCGCAGGCGCCCCTGGGCCGCTTCAATGGCCTGGGAACCTACTTCGACCGAAGTCATTTGGCCAGTGCCGAGGTCGCCACAGCGTGGCGGGAGTCGCCCGACTTGCGCGAGTTCGGCGATCGCTTGATGAGCCTGCCCTTTTACAGGGCCATGGCCTTTACCCTGACCTACACCTTTGTCGTAACACCTCTTGTTGTAGTGCTGGGCATGTTGATCGCGCTGGGCATCAACGGCTTGCCGGCAATCTTCAAGGGGCCCACGATATTCGTGTCCTTGCTTCCGATGATCGTAACGCCGTTGATCGGCTCCATGGTTCTTTTCTGGATGATCGATGCCCGTGGCATCATCGGCTCGTCACTGCAAACGCTCACCGGTGACCCGAACCTGTCCCTCAAGGCGTCGCCCTTCCTGACCTGGGTCACCCTGATCATTTACGGTGTATGGCATTCAGCACCGTTCGCCTTCATCACCTTTTATGCGGGGCTGCAGAGCGTGTCCACCGACACACTTGAAGCCGCGATGATCGATGGCGCGACCCGGTGGGAACGCCTGCGGTACGTGGTTATCCCGCACATGGCACCGCTTGTAGTGTTTGTCATGTTGATCCAGTTGATGGACAACTTCAGGGTGTTCGAGCCGATCGTCGGGTTCTCCGCGGCCGCCAACGCAAGCTCGCTGAGCTACAACATCTACAACGACCTGGCCCAAGCCAGCCCAAGTTTTGGCTCGGCCGCTGCCACTTCGATGCTGACGGTGCTGGGTGTTGCCATCCTACTCATCCCGGTTCTGGTGCGCACCTGGCGCGATTTCAACAGCAGGAGGCTCTGATGTCCGTCGCCACCCGTCGTTCGCCATTTGTTTTTGCCGTCGCGGTGACCTTCGTCCTGCTGTGGCTGGTACTCGCCGCGTTTCCGTTTGTCTGGACGTTCTGGGGTTCCTTCAAGGTGCAAGGCGACTTTTTTTCCAAAGCCGACTGGACCTACGCACTGAAAGGCGTACGCACGTTGGCAGAAACCGGCAGCGCCTTCACCGGCGCTGGTTACGAGGGGGCGTGGATTCAAAACGCCTTCTGGCGCGCCAGCCTGAACACGGTGATTGTGGTGATCTTCACCGTGATCATTTCGCTCACCTTCGGTACCCTGGGCGGCTATGCGCTGGCGCGCTCCGGCTTCCGTTACGCGTTCTGGCTGCTGATGGCAGCACTGGTGTTTCGGGCCATGCCGCACGTCACGCTGGTGTCCGGTTACCTGCTCCCATTCTTTCAGTGGAACCTCTGGGGCCATCTGCCGACGAGCATCATCGTGCTGGTCGCCATCAACCAGCCGTTTACGCTTTGGATGCTGCACTCCTTCTTTCTGAATATTCCACGCGATCTGGACGAGAGCGCGATGGTCGACGGTTGCACCCGGTTCCAGGCTTTCCGGCGCGTCATCATCCCGGTCATGTGGCCCGGCGTCATCACGACCGGTTTGTTTTCGTTCCTGTTGGCCTACAACGACTTTGCGGTGACCGCCATGCTGCTGAGCCAGGAAAACCAGACCATGGTGCCCAAGATCGCCAGCTTCATGGGGTCGACGCAAGTGGAGGGCAATGTCATGTTCGCGGTGGCGGCCGTGGTCTCGGCGACGGCGCCACTTTTCCTGCTGATCGTTT
>JANMYG010000809.1:0-11354 GCA_031381865.1 Betaproteobacteria bacterium
ATCGAAATTGATGTTGCGCCCGAGCGTGGCCAGGGCGGCAAAGGTGAAACGCAGCGCGTCGGCACCGAAGGCCGGAATGCCGTCCGGAAATTCCTTCTGCGTGTTCTTGCGCACGGCAGGCGCCGTTTCGGGCTTGCGCAGTCCTTCGGAACGTTTGGCCAGCAGCGGCTCGAGCGTGATGCCGTCGATCAGGTCGACCGGGTCCAGCACATTGCCTTCCGACTTGCTCATCTTGTGCCCGTGGGCATCGCGCACCAGGCCGTGGATGTAGACATGCCGAAACGGCACCTTCCCGGTGAAATGGGTCGTCATCATGATCATGCGCGCGACCCAGAAGAAGATGATGTCGTAACCCGTGACGAGCACGCTGGACGGCAGGTAGAGGTCGTAGTCGGGCAAGCCAGGTTCCGGTCGGGCTTGCGCGGGCCCTTCGACAGGCTCAGGGTGAACGGGGAGGGCGCTTTCGGGGTGAATGGGGCGAGCCCTTTCGCAGTGAACGGACAGGGCGCTTTCGGGGTCGGCGGGAGGTGCGTTGTCCGGCCATCCCATGGTCGAGAAGGGAACGAGCGCCGAGGAATACCAGGTGTCGAGCACGTCGTCGTCGCGTTGGAGCAGTGGCAGCCCCAGTTCGCGCGCAGCCGCTACAACTTCGGTGTCGTCTCCCCGTTCGTTGATCAGATCCCCCAGGGCGTCGTTGCCAAGAAACCCGGCGTATTGCCGATACGCATCCACCTCGTTGCGCGCTACATATACATTGCCGTTGTCGTCATACCAGGCCGGGATCTGGTGGCCCCACCACAGTTGGCGGCTGATGCACCAGTCCTGGATGTTGTGCATCCACTGGTTGTAGGTGTTGACCCAGGTCTCGGGCACGAAACGCACGGCGCCGCTTTGTACCGCGTCGATCGCCTTTTGCGCGATCGACTTGCCGCTTGGATCGGACGGGCTGACCTTGCCCATGGCCACGAACCACTGGTCGGTCAGCATCGGTTCGATCACCTGGCCGGTGCGTGCGCAACGCGGAACCATCAGCTTGTGTTTCTTCACCTCCACCAGCAGGCCGAGCGCCTCGAGGTCGGCCACCACCTGCTTGCGCGCCACAAAGCGGTCCAGGCCGCGGTAGGCCAGCGGCGCGTTGTCGTTGAGCGATGCATCGAGCGCCAGCACGCCGATGGTCGGCAGTGCATGCCGCTGGCCGACCGCGTAGTCGTTCAGGTCGTGAGCCGGCGTGACCTTGACCACCCCGGTGCCGAAAGCGGGGTCGACGTAGTCGTCCGCGATCACCGGCAGGGTCCGGCCGCACAACGGCAACTCGACCCGTTTGCCGAGCAGGTGCTGGTAACGCGCATCGTCAGGATGGACCATCACCGCCACGTCGCCGAGCATGGTCTCGGGGCGGGTGGTGGCCACCGTCAGGCCCGATACCAGCTGCCCGTCGACCAGCTGCGGGCCATCGGCGAACGGATAACGGATGTGCCACAGGAAACCGTCCTCCTCTTCGCTCTCGACTTCGAGGTCGCTCACCGCGGTCTTCAGCACCGGGTCCCAGTTGACCAGGCGCTTTCCGCGGTAGATCAGGCCCTGCTCGTACAGGCGCACGAAGGTCTCGGTCACCACGCGGGACAACTTGTGGTCCATGGTGAAGTACTCGCGGCTCCAGTCCACGCTGTCGCCCATGCGCCGCATCTGCGTGGTGATGGTGTTGCCGCTCTTCTCTTTCCATTCCCACACCTTGGCGACGAAGTTCTTGCGCGCTTCGGCCGCGGTGGGGCCCATGTCGTGGCGACGCACGCCCTCGGCCAACAACTGGCGTTCGACCACGATCTGGGTCGCGATGCCGGCGTGGTCCGTGCCTGGCACCCACACCGTGTTGAAGCCGCGCATGCGGTGGTAACGCGTCAGCGCGTCCATGATGCTCTGGTTGAAGGCGTGGCCCATGTGCAGGGTCCCGGTCACATTGGGCGGCGGGAGCTGGATCGCAAACGCGGGCGCGCCGCTTTGCGGCGCCGCACTGCCGCGGTAACCGGCCGCACCGTAGTGGCGGCGTTCCCATTCGGGCCCCCAGTGCGCTTCGATCGCCGCTGGCTCGAAGGATTTGGAGAGGCTATCGAGCCCGGGCTGCTGCAATGGTTCGGTCATGGGACGATTTTAGTTGCGGCATGACAAGCCCTGCGGGCAGTTGTCAGCCTGCGTGGAAGGCTGTCATTGCGGGCTTGCCCCGCAATCCATGGATCCCGGGTCGAGCCCGGGATGACAACGGGTAGGGCGAGCCCGGGATGACGAGAAGCGGCTGCGGCGTGCCTGGTCAGGTGGGGGCCGGGCGATCGGGCATGCGCGCGGCGAGCAGGCACTCCTGCAGGATGCGTGCGTCGCCGATCTGGTTGGCCAGCAGCAGGATCAGGCGTGCGTTGAGCAGTTCGGATTGCTCGCGCTTCAATCCCGCATGCGCGTCGAGCAGGTGCTCGTAAAAGGTGTCGGCGTCCTGCAGGTGCAATGCGGTCTTCATGCGGCTTCCTTCATATTCACGCCCAGTGCCAGTTCGACCGCACCGACCACTGCCGCATCGACAGCCTCGCCAGTGGCCGCCAGGTAGCTGTCCGGACGCACCAGTGCCCAGGCGTGCCCGAATACGTGGCAGGCGCCCTGCAGGTGGCCGGGCTGGTCGCGCAGGTGTTCCCGCGCCTGCGCCGGCGCGTCGGCGCCGAGCACCTGCACGCAGCGCAGCGGCGCCTCGCGCGTCAGGCTGGCAAGTCGGGCGCAGGCCGTGGCAGACAGGTCGCCGAAGACCAGCAGCAACAGCCTGCCGCCGGCCCACCGCAGCAGGTCGTTGACGCAACCGGTGCTGCCGTCGGCCCATTGGAACCGCACGTTCTGCACCGATTGCCCGCCCGATCTTCCGCACACGCTGGAGCGCGTGTACGTATTGGCCACCGCCATGCGGCCGGTGTTGACCAACTGGCGCGCAAACGGGTATTGTTTTGCCAGGCCGATCACGGCGCTGCGAAAGGTGCGTTCGGGCCCGTCGGCCGGGCGCAGGAAACGCGCCGTGCGGTTGGTGACCAGCACGTTTTGCTGCGCCGCCTCGAGGCGCTCCTGGTTGTAACTCTCGAGCAGCGCGGTGGGCGCACGCCCCTGCAAGACGGCGGCAAGTTTCCAGGCCAGGTTGTCGGCATCGGCGACCCCGGTGTTGCCGCCGCGCGCGCCGAAAGGGCTGACGACCTTGGCGGTGTCGCCCATGAAAAAAACGCTTCCGATGTGCAGCCGGTCCAGGCATTGGCTGCGGTAGGCATACGGGCCGACCCATACGATCTCGCACCGCACATCGTCCCCGAACTGCCGTTGCAGCCGTGCCCGCACCTGGGCTTCGCTGCTGACCTGCGCCGGATCGGAGTCGGGCTCCATCTGGTAGTCGATGCGCCACACGTCGTCGGCCATCAGGTGTTGCCAGACCGCGCGGTTGTCGTTGAACGGCGCCTCGATCCAGGTGTGGCGCTCGATCGGCGGGCGCTTGGAGAAGCGGACATCCGCGATGCACCAGCGGTCGTCGCCGCGTTTGGCCTGCATGGTCGCACCGCACCACTGGTGGAATGGCGTGTGCGAGCCGCTGGCGTCGACCACGTAGTCGGCCTGCACGTGGTAACTGCCGGCGGGTGTCTGCACCGTGAGGGTGGCGTAACCGTCATCCTGCTCGAAGGCCACCACGCGCGAGCTCCAGCGCAGGTCGACACAGGGGTTGTCCTTGCACAACGCGTGGATGCGCTCGACCAGAAAACCTTCGATGTAGAACTGCTGGATGTTGATGAAAGGCGGCTGGTCCGACAACTGGAAGTTGCTTTGCTGGCGCAGGTCGAAGGAATAGATCTCGTCATGGCCGGCAAAAGTGCGCCCGATGCTCCACTGGATACCCTTGCCGGCGATCCGGTCGTAGACACCGAGGCGCTCGAAGATCTCGAGCGACTTCTGCGTGTAACAGATGCCGCGCGATGAAGCGCCCTTCACGCCGACCGAATTGTCCTCGTCGAGCAAGATGGCGTGGATGCCCTGCTGCGCGAGGGCGCACGCCAGCGTGAGCCCGCTGATGCCCGCCCCGACGATCACCACCGGGTGGCGCACGACGTCGCCGGAGCGCAGTTCGGGTGGCTCCACGAACGGATACTCGGGCAGGCGGTAACCGCTGCCCTTGGCAAACTCGTAGCCGTTGGTGTAGGCGCTGTCGCGGTAGGGTGAGGTGCTGGTGCTCATGGGTTGGCCGGCATGTCGGGGCAGGTATCAGGAGGTGCGCACCAGCGGTGCGCCGGCTTGCCGGCGGTCGTCTTGCCGCGGCGCGAGCGCCCTGGGCGCGCCACCGTGCGCGCGGTCGGCATGGTGGTGAAAACGCAAAATTGGCGCCGGAGCGGGCGGGTCGTTCAAGACGTTGTCCATGCGGGTCTCCAGGATTGCGCCACCACCAACCGGGCGCCGTTTCACTATAGCGCAATCCGGTGCGGGCGCAGGCCAATCGGGCTAGCGCAGCATCGCCGGCACCTGGGCGCGGCGGCGGTCGATCAGGGTGCGCAGCGCGGCCTGGGCGCTGTCGAACTGGGCTGCCGAATCGAGCGCCGAAAACCGGGAGCCGACCTGCTCCCCCTCGGGCCCTGTCACATACGGCTGAATCAGCGCGTAGGCTGCGTCCAGGCGCGCCGTGAGGTCGACCTGGCTGAACTGGCTGCTGGCCAGAAAAGCACCGGCATGTTGCAGGTAGGTTGCGCGGTAGACCGGGTCTTCCAGCAGGTACCGCATCAAAGGCCATCGGTTGGCGGGGTAGCCGCTCGCCGGGTAGGTGACATCGAGCGCGGCGCAACTCAGGGCCCGGTCGTGGTCCCACGGAATCCAGTTCAGGCGGCCGGGCGCCGGATCCAGCGGGTTGGCGTACAGGTAGTAGTTGTGGGCGATGAAGCCGTAGGAGTCGCCGTTGCCGAGCACCGCATTGGCGCCCATCCACTTCAGGAATCCGTCGACGTTGAAATTGCGCTCCAGTCCGGCGCGCCAGGCCGCGACGTCGCTTGTGCGCGTTGGGGCATGTAGGGCGTCGACCGCATTGCGCACGTCGCTCCAGTCCTGTGCGCTGGCGTTGGTTTCCTTCTCGAAGCTGGTGGTGAACGTGGCGTCGCTGACCTGTGTGCGCGGGCCCCACTCGGCGCCTTCGCCCGCGGGTTTGTACAAGTTGCCCGAGTTGCTGCCGAATTGCGCCTGCAGCATCGGCTTGGCCGGAACCTCCGTCATGGTGTACAGGCCGAAATACTGCGACCCGGCGCCGTAGTCCACATACACCCGCACCCAACCGGTGCGTGCCGCCAGCACGCCGTGCTCGCGCAGAAGGTCGGCCGTCAGCTTCTCGCGCATGAACGACCGGTCGATCGCGTTGTTGGTGAACGACAGTTTCTGGAACCCGTAAAAGCGCTGGCCACCGACGGCCGGAAAATCGCCGTCGAACTTGTCGAAATGCAAGCGAAACGGCAATTTCAAGAGACCTGCATTCCAGCTCTGCAGCAATGACGAACTGCCCTTGAGGCGCATGCCCACATGGCGCCAGGTCGTGCCGTCGACGGCGACGGTCACCGGCACCCACAGCGGTGTGCCAGCCAGGTACTCGCCGTCGGTCTGGACGTTGTTTCCGGTGCATCCCACGCCGGGAATCGGGCCGAGGTTGCCGCGTGCCGCCGCAATCGCGACGCCGGTCAGGCTGGCCAGGTTGGCCAGCACCGCCTGCCACTCGCAGGCGGAGATCGTGATGTCCATGCGCCGCACGCTTGCCGACGGGAACACCACTCCGTAATCGGGCGCCGCGCTCTTGTCGTGGCTCGCGGTGGCCCAGCCGGCCGGACGCGCCGTGCTGCTGTCGGTGGCTCTGGCGCAGTCGATCGCCGGTGTGATGGCGCTGGCAGTGCTGTTGTCGGATGCAACACCACCGCCACCGCCACCGCCGCAGCCACCGGCGAGCACGGCCGCGCACAAGCTTGCGGCCGCCATCCAGTGGATGCCGCGCCGCGACCGGAACGTCGGGGCGGCAGACATCGGAATCGCGGTCGCTGGCATGCACGGACTATGACACCGGTTCCGACGCCTGCCCACCCGCACCAACCCGAACCACCGGTTGCCATCGCCCGCGCCGGACGCGCCGGTGCCGGTTGGAAGCGGTTATCAGCCGCTCCCAGTCCATAGGCATACTGAATCCGGGGCATTGATTGTGCCAATTGGACGCAAGCCGTGGACGCGGCTACCCTAGCCATCCCTTCGGGTATTCCGGTGCCCGAGGCAGACCCCTTTTTTTCTTTAACCCCAAGGAGATATCCATGGCAGCACTCAAAGGCTCCAAGACGGAAGACAACCTGAAAGCCGCCTTCGCGGGCGAATCACAGGCCAACCGCCGCTACCTTTATTTCGCGAACAAGGCCGACATCGAGGGCCAGAACGACGTTGCAGCCCTGTTCCGATCCACCGCCGAAGGCGAGACCGGTCATGCGCATGGTCACCTCGAGTGGCTCGAGCAGTGCGGCGACCCGGCCACCGGCCTGCCGATCGGCCCGACGCGCGACAACCTCAAGGCCGCCGTCGCCGGCGAGACCCACGAGTACACCGACATGTACCCCGGCATGGCCAAGACGGCCCGCACCGAAGGCCATGACGAAATCGCCGACTGGTTCGAGACCCTGGCCAAGGCGGAACGCAGCCATGCGAACCGTTACACCAAGGCGCTGAACGAACTGGTGGACTGACGCGCGGCGGCCTGCCGCCACCCGCGACGCAGCGCACGGCGCTGCCTTCCGGCCACAGGGGTGGCCGGCTTATGCAAGAGGTCCGGGACTTCTTGCATAAGCACCAACCGATAAGAACACGAGGAAACCATGGCACGTGAAGGCAACCTGGAGGCGCCGACCCGCCACCCGATCGACTGGAAGGGCCCCGGCTACTACGACGAGCAGGCGACCTTGCACGAACTGGAGCGCATCTTCGACATCTGCCACGGTTGTCGCCGCTGCGTGAGCCTGTGCGGCTCCTTTCCCACGCTGTTCGACCTGGTCGACGAAAGCAAGACCATGGAGGTCGACGGCGTCGACAAGAAGGACTACTGGAAGGTGGTCGACCAGTGTTATCTGTGCGACCTGTGTTACATGACCAAGTGCCCGTACGTGCCGCCGCACGAATGGAACGTCGACTTTCCGCACACCATGCTGCGCGCCAAGGCGATCAAATTCAAGAAGGGGGAGGTGGGGTTCGGCGAGAAACTGCTCGCCTCGACCGACGTGCACGGGCAACTGGCCGGCATACCGATCGTGGTGCAGACCGTCAATGCGGTGAACAAGACCGCGGCCGCGCGCGGCCTGATGGAGAGCGCGATCGGGGTCGACAAGGACGCCTGGCTGCCTGCATTGGCCACACGCAAGTTCCGCTCGGGCGCGCCCAAAAGCAAGGAGTATCCGGTGCGAGATGGCGAGAAGACGCCGGGCAAGGTTGCCATCTACGCCACCTGCTTCGTCAACTACAACGAGCCTGGCATCGGCATGGACCTGCTCAAGCTGCTCGACCACAACGCGGTGCCGTACGTGCTGGTGGAAAAGGAGAAATGCTGCGGCATGCCCAAGCTCGAACTCGGCGACCTGGAGTCCGTCAACCGCGGCAAGGAGGCGAACATCCCGGTGCTGGCCCGTTATGCGAAAGACGGTTTCGCGATCCTCAGCGCGGTGCCCAGCTGCACGCTGATGTTCAAGCAGGAGCTCCCGCTGATGTACCCGGCCGATGCCGACGTGCAGTTGGTGAAGGACGCCATGTGGGATCCGTTCGAGTACTTCATGGCGCGCAAGCGCGACGGCCTGCTCAAGACGGAGTTTCCCCGGTCCCTGGGCAAGGTCAGCTACCAGATCCCGTGCCACGGACGGGTGCAGAACATCGGCAAGAAGACTGAGGAAATGCTCAAGATGGTGCCCGGCACCAGCGTGCAGACACACGAACGCTGTTCGGGCCACGCCGGCACCTTCGGCGTGAAGAAGGCCACCCACCAGCAGGCGATGAAGATCGGCAAACCGCTGTTCAAGGCGATGGCAGCCCACAAGGACGGCGGCCTGCCGGACGTCATCAGCTCCGACTGCCCGCTGGGCGGCCACCATATCGCGCAGGGCTTCGACGTCAACCAGCTCGGCAATGTGCCGCAAAAACACCCGCTGACCCTGATCCGGGAAGCCTACGGCCTAAAGTAACGAACACCCCCAGGCTGCGCGCACTGCGTGTCGCTTCGCCACCCCCCTTGCAGGGGGCAACACCAGCGGCCCGGCGAAGCCGGTTCCGCGGTGTTCCACGAATGAATACCGCCACAACAGAGGTCTTGCCATGCAACTCACCGGTCACATTACCCCCGACAACCTGATGGGCCTGGAGGCCTACAGCAAGTACCGCAAGGCGCACAAGGCCGAAGTCATCGCCCACCGCAAGCTGCGTTCGGTGCTGCTGGGCGAACACATCAACCTGCAGTTCGAGAGCGAGACCACGATCCGTTACCAGATCCAGGAGATGCTGCGCATCGAGAAGATCTTCGAGGAAGAAGGCATCCAGCAGGAGATCGACGCCTACGCGCCGCTGATGCCCGACGGCGGCAACTGGAAGGCCACGATGCTGATCGAGTATCCCGACGTGAACGAACGCAAGCGCGAGCTCGCGCGCCTGATCGGCGTCGAGGACCGCATGTTCGTGGAGGTCGAAGGGCAGCCGCGCGTCTACGCCATTGCCGACGAAGACCTGGACCGCGAGAACGACGAAAAGACCTCGGCGGTGCACTTCGTGCGCTTCGAGCTCTCACCGGCCATGTGCGCCGCCGTGAAGGCCGGCGCGGGAGTCAAGCTCGGTTGCGACCACACCAACTACCCGGCGCATACGGCGATCGCGCCCGAGACACTCGCGTCAATGGCCGGCGACCTGAGATAACCGTCGCCTGCCTGCTGCTGCTGTTGTCGCCGGCCAGATCGCTCGGTTGTGAATCGCCACTGGTTGCGTGTTCGAGGAATGCTGCAACGGCCAGTGCCTGGTGATCGGGTTCATGGCCAAACGTGGGCGCGGGCTGATGGCGCGGTACGCCGTCAGCCGGCGCGCGGGTACGCCGAAGCAGCTGCACGCCTTCCGCGAAGAGGGTTATGTCCTGGACGCGACAGCATCCAGCCCCGACCGGCTGGTTTTTCGCCGCAAAATCCCCACCTGAGTGCGTAGCCGGGCCGGGCACGACCGGCGCCGGTGCGACGGCGGGGCGCCGCCGCTGTTGCGGCGCCCCGCCAACCGATCGAATCCCGGGTACCGGCGCCCATTCCGGCGCCCACCCTGACCCAAAGGACAACATGAAGATCAAGGCCAACGGCATCGATATCGAGGTGGAAGACACCGGCGCGGGCAGCGCGGACGCGCCGCCGCGGCCGGTGGTGCTGCTGATCATGGGGCTGGGCATGCAGCTGGTCGCCTGGCCGCCGGCGCTGGTGCAGGGCCTGGTCGACGCGGGTTACCGCGTGATCCGCCACGACAACCGCGACATCGGCCTGTCGCAGCATTTCGACCATCTGGGCACGCCGAACCTGCTGTGGGCATTCCTGAAGGTCAAGGCCGGGCTGCCGGTGCGCTCGCCCTACAGCCTCGCCGACATGGCCGCCGACTCGGTCGGTGTGCTCGACGCATTGGGCATCGACAAGGCGCACGTGGTGGGTGTCAGCATGGGCGGCATGATCGCGCAGCGCGTCGCGCTGGCGGCGCCCGGGCGCGTGGCGAGCCTGACCAGCATCATGAGTTCGAGCGGCGCGCGCGGACTGCCCGAGGCCAAGCCCAGGGTCATGCGCGTCCTGTTCGGGCGCCCAGCCAGCAGCGCGCAAGACGACGTGCTGGCGCATTACCTCAAGCTCTACAAGACCATCGGCAGCCCGGGTTTTCCGATACCGGAGGCGGAGTTGAAGGAGCGCATCCTGAAGGCCGTCACGCGCAGCTTCCATCCCATGGGCACGCTGCGCCAGATGGTCGCCATCGCGTCCGACAGCGGCCGCGCGGCCGAGCTGGCGCGCATCCAACGGCCGACGCTGGTGCTGCACGGGCACGCCGACCCGCTGGTGCCGTACCCCTGCGGCCAGGACACTGCGCGCCGCATCACGGGCGCCAGGATGGTGGGCATCGAGGGCATGGGGCACGACCTCGCGCCCGGCGTGGTGCAACAGCTGCTGCCGCACATGCAGCCGTTCATGGTCGCGCACAGCTGACTGGCCCGACCGAGCGCCTGCCCGCCCACACATGAACACGCCCGAACAATCCCAGCTCGGCAAGGTGTCGAGTTACGCCGACCAGTACGACGCCGCGTTGCTGTTCCCGATCGCGCGCGCCGACAAGCGGCGCGAGATCGGTGTCGGCGCGACGGCGCCGTTCATGGGCGCCGACCTGTGGACAGCGTTCGAACTCGGCTGGCTCAACCGGCGCGGCAAACCGCAGGTCGCGCTGGGGCATTTCACGGTGCCGTGCGAGTCGCACAACATCATCGAGAGCAAGTCCTTCAAGTTGTACCTGGGCAGCTTCAACAACACCCGCTTCGACGACGCGGCGCAGGTGCAGGAGCGCCTGCGCGCCGACCTCGGCGAGGCGGTCTGGCGCGGCGCCCCGGCCATGCAGTCGGGCGTGGGCGTGAAGATCGTGCCGCCCGAGTCGTTCGAGCGCGAGACGGTGCACGAACTCGAGGGCCTGTGCCTCGACCGGCTGGACATCGAATGCACCCGCTACACGCCGGCGCCGGAGTTGTTGAGCGCGGTGTTCGACGAGCAGCCGGTGCACGAGGTGCTGACCAGCAACCTGCTCAAGAGCAACTGCCTGGTGACCGGCCAGCCCGACTGGGGCAGCGTGCAGATCGCCTACTCGGGGCCGCAGATCGACCAGGGCGGCCTGCTGCAGTACCTGGTGAGTTGTCGCTACCACAACGAGTTCCACGAGCAATGCGTGGAGCGCATCTTCATGGACATCTGGAGCCGCTGCAAGCCGGCCAAACTCAGCGTCTACGCCCGCTACACGCGCCGCGGCGGGCTGGACATCAACCCGTTTCGCACCAGCTTCCCGCAGCCACTGCCGCGCAACGTGCGCACCGCGCGGCAGTGAGGCCGTGCGCCGCGCGGGCAGCCGGCCGGGCGCAGGGCGGCTATTGAGGTTATCGATATTCGAGACACCGTTCGCCCTGAGCTCGGCCTGCCCAGAGCTTGTCGAAGGGTCGAAGGGCTCGCGAGCCCATCGACAGGCTCCCATCGACAGGCTCCCGTCGACAGGCACCCGACAGGCACCCATCGACAGGCTCCCGTCGACAGGCTCCCATCGAC
>JANMYG010000833.1:0-5147 GCA_031381865.1 Betaproteobacteria bacterium
GACAACAGGACTGCCTTGGCGATGGCCGCCAAATACAGCTGCACCGCCTGCCATGGCATGGCGCAGAAGATCGTCGGTCCGGCGTTTGCCGACATCGCCCGCAGGCATGCAGGCAAAATCGACTACCTGGCCGGCAAGATCAAGGCCGGCGGATCGGGGGTGTGGGGCCCGATTCCGATGCCGGCGCAGGCCTTGAGTGAGGCGGAGGCGCGGATTATCGCCACCTGGATTTCGAGCGGGGCGGCGCAGTGAGAACGGCGAAAAGCGCAGAGCGAGGAGCGAGGAGCGAAGTGCGGCTGCGGGCGCAGCCGGGGAACCACCGGGTTCTGCGCGCATCGGACCAAGGTGGGACGCGGCGCAACCGGTTCTGAATTTATCGGCATTTACATATTTTTGAGGAGATCACCATGATGCAAACCCGTCGCAAGACACTCCAGCACAGCGCCGTCGTCGCGGGGCTGCTGGCCACTACGGGCCTGTTCCCGCACTACGCGCTGGCCTTCAACGCCAAGGCCTTCGAGGCCAAGAACCTCGGCGATGTGCTCAAGGCCATCGGCGCCGGTGCACCGGCGGAAAGCAAGGACGTGACCATCACCGCACCCGACATCGCTGAAAACGGCGCCGTCGTGCCGATGGGCGCCGCCACCACGCTGGCCGGCGTCAAGCAGCTGCTGGTGCTGGTCGAGAAGAACCCGAGCGCGCTGATCGCGGTGTTCAACCTGACCGACAGTGTGGACGCCAATATTTCCACGCGCGCCAAGATGGGCCAGTCGTCGGATGTCTACGCGGTGGCCATCATGAATGACGGACGGGCCTTGTTCGCCAAGAAGGAAGTGAAAGTCACGCTCGGCGGTTGCGGCGGCTGAGAGCGTCGCCCCCGTCCACACCATCCCAATTCAGAAACAGGAGTTCAAAATGGCAGATCCGATGCGCATTCGCGCCCAGTCCGCAGGTGGCAACGCCACCGTGCGTGTATTGATGGCCCACGAAATGGAGACCGGCCAGCGCAAAGACGCCGCCGGCAAGACGATCCCGGCGTGGCATATCACCGACGTCACCGCGACCCACAACGGCAAGACTGTGTTGACGGCCGAATGGGGCCCTGCGGTGGCCAAGAACCCGTTCCTGCAGTTCAACGTCAAGGGCGCCAAGGCGGGCGACAAGATCGGCGTGACCTGGAAAGACAACCGGGGCGACACCCGCACCGACGAAGCGATAGTTTCCTGAGAGGCGCCTTGCGTGCTCTCGGCCAGCGGAACCAAGGTTCTGCTGGCGCCGGTTGGTTCAAGAAAAGTATCAGGAGACAAGACCATGAAGACCCACACGCTGCTCGCCGCAGCACTGCTGGCCGGCACCGCCTGCGCCGGCGCCTGGGCCCAGAAGTCGGCGGCGGAAGGCATTGCCGAGTACCGCGCCATGCTGGCCGACGGAAATCCGTCGGAGCTGTTCCAAGCCAGGGGTGAAGGGTTGTGGAAACAGAAACGCGGGCCGAAGAACGCGTCGCTGGAGTCGTGCGACCTGGGCAAGGGCGCGGGCGTGGTCAAGGGCGCGTTCGTCGAGTTGCCGCGTTATTTTTCCGACACCCGGCGGGTGCAGGACCTGGAATCGCGGTTGCTCACCTGCATGGAGACCTTGCAGGGCTTCAATGCCGCCGAGATCGCCAAGACCGATTTCGGCCGCGGCGAGCAGGTCAACGTGACCGCATTGACCGCCTTCATTTCCGGCGAGTCGCGCGGCATGAAGTTCAACCTGCCACACAACACCGTGGAAGAGAAGACCATGTACGAAGTCGGCAAGCGGCTGTTTTTTGCGCGCGGCGGAACCCATGATTTCGCGTGCGCGTCGTGCCACGGCGAAGACGGCAAGCGCATCCGCCTGCAGGACCTGCCGAACCTGACCAGGAACCCCGGCGCCGGCAGCGGTTTTGGCGCCTGGCCGGCGTACCGCGTGTCGAACGGGCAGATGTGGGGCATGCAATTGCGCCTGAACGACTGTTATCGCCAGCAGCGTTTCCCGTATCCGCTGTTTGGCAGCGACGCCACCATCGCCCTGGGCATGTATCTGGGCGTCAACGGCAAGGGTGGTGAATCGATCGCCCCGGCACTCAAACGCTAAGGAAGCCATGACATGAAAAAGACAACACTACCCTTGGCGGTCGCCGCGCTGATGCTGCTTGGCAGTTGCGCGGCCGTCCCCTCGGGGCCGGACCTGGACAAACTCACGGCCGCCATCGTCAAGGCCTCGTTCCGCGGCGAGGCGCTGGTCGGTGTGGACCGCCTGGTGCAGGACGACAGCAACCGCGAGTGCAGTGCCGCCGACGTGGCCGGCAAGCCGATCGACGAAAAAGTCGGCAAGGCGATCGAGGCCGCGAACCTGAAGACGATCAAGTGGCCGTCGGACGGCAACTTCATCGGCGACTGGCGCGAGGGTGAAAAGATCGCCCAGAGCGGGCGCGGGCTGACCTGGACCGACGACGCCAGCCAGGCCAATGGCGGCAACTGCTACAACTGCCACCAAATCGACAAGAAGGAGATCTCCTACGGCACCATCGGCCCGAGCCTGTACAACTACGGCAAGATCCGCGGCGTCAGCGATCCGCTCAGCGCGGCGTCCAGGCCGATGGTGGAATACACCTGGGGCAAGATCTGGAACTCGAAGGCTTATAACGCCTGCTCCAACATGCCGCGTGCCGGCCATGCCGGTATCTTGAACGAGGCCCAGGTGCGGCATGTCGTGGGCCTGCTGCTCGACCCGAAATCGCCAGTGAACCAGTAGGCGCGCGCCCGGTGCGCATCGGGTCGGGTCGTCGCGGAGCTGGGCCGGGGCCCCTGGATTGCGGGGCAGGCCCGCAATGACCACCTCGTGGGACGCCCTGGCGGCTCCGGCAGTCGCGGGCAACCCGGCTCCGGTAGCCCCTGGCCACCATGTCGGCGGGTTGCCATCTTCATTGATCGAACATTCAACTGACCCATGAACCTGACCAAACGCGAATTCTTCCAGGTGCTCGGCGCCGGCACCGTTGCCGGCATGGGTCTGGGCAGGTATGCCGAGGCCGACGCGGCGGTTGCCGGCAACGCGCTGTACGACATACCGCGCTTCGGCAACGTGTCGTTCCTGCATCTGACCGATTGCCACGCCCAGCTTAAACCGATCCACTTCCGCGAGCCGAGCATGAACCTTGGCGTGGGCGACATGCGCGGCAGGCTGCCGCATCTGGTGGGCGAACACCTGTTGCGAACTGCCAGGGTGCGCCCTGGCAGCGCCGAGGCGCACGCACTGACCTACCTGGACTTCGAGCGGGCGGCTGTGCGTTATGGCAAGGTCGGCGGGTTCGCGCACCTGGCGACGCTCGTCAAGCGCATGAAGGCGAGCCGTCCTGGAGCCGTGCTGCTGGATGGCGGCGACACCTGGCAGGGCTCCGCCACCGCGTTGTGGACCAACGGGCAGGACATGGTGGACGCCTGCAAGTTGCTGGGTGTGGACGTGATGACGGGCCACTGGGAGTTCACGCTCGGCATGGAGCGCGTGAAGCAGATCGTCGACAAGGACTTCGCCGGCAGGATCGAGTTCCTGGCGCAGAACATCAAGACCAACGACTTCGGCGATCCGGTGTTCAAGTCCTGGGTCATGCGCGAAATCAACGGCGTGCCGTGCGCGATCGTCGGGCAGGCGTTTCCGTACACGCCGATCGCCAACCCGCGTTACCTGGTGGCGGACTGGGGCTTCGGCATCCAGGAGGAGAACATGCAGAAGACCGTGGACGAGGCGCGCGCCAAGGGCGCGCAGGTGGTGCTGCTGCTGTCGCACAACGGCATGGACGTGGACCTCAAGATGGCCAGCCGCGTGAGCGGCATCGACGCGATCATGGGCGGCCACACGCACGACGGCATGCCGGTGGCCAGCCTCGTCTCCAACAAGGGCGGCCGCACCATCGTCACCAACTCGGGCTCCAACAGCAAGTTTCTGGGCGTGCTGGATTTCGAGGTCAAGGACGGGCGGGTGGGCGATTTCCGCTACAAGCTGCTGCCGGTATTCGCCAACCTGTTGCCGGCCGACCCGGAGATGGATGCTCTCATCACCAGGGTCCGCGCGCCGTACGAAGCCCGCCTGGGCGAGAAACTTGCGATCAACGAAAGCCTGCTGTACCGGCGCGGCAATTTCAACGGCACCGGCGACCAGCTGCTGCTCGACGCGCTGATGGACGTGCAGGGCGCCGAGATCGCGTTCTCACCCGGTTTTCGCTGGGGCACCACGCTGCTGCCCGGGCAGGCCATCACGCGCGAATGGCTGATGGACATGACCGCCATCACCTACCCCTACACCACGCTCACGGAAATGACGGGCGCGACCATCAAGACCATCCTCGAAGACGTGGCCGACAACCTGTTCAATCCGGACCCGTACTACCAGCAGGGTGGCGACATGGTGCGGGTGGGTGGCCTGCAGTACAGCTGCGACCCGCAGCTCGGCATGGGCAAGCGCATCGACAACTTGCTGCTCGGTGGCCGGGCGGTCGAGGCGGACCGCAAATACAAGGTGGCGGGCTGGGCGCCGGTGTCCGAGGAGGCCAAGGCCGCCGGTGGCAAGCCGATCTGGGACCTGGTCGAGCCGTGGCTCAAGTCCAAGGGCAAAGTATCGGCACGCCGCCTGAACCTGCCGCGGCTGGTGGGTGTCAAGGGCAATCCGGGCGCGGCCTGAAGCCCATGCCTATGCCTATGGTGTTGGCTCGAGCCCCATGCCTATGGTGTTGGCCCGAGCCCCATGCCCAGGGTGTGGCCAGAGCCACATGGCCAACTACAGCGGCGTCGCCGTCAACCTTGTCATCCCGGCGAAGGCCGGGATCCACGGACGGTGGTCAGGCCCGCAATGCCAACGGTGCGGCGCGCGGCGCAGCGAAATAAAGGGAGACACGCAGGCTGCGGGTACGAGCCGAGTTGCCCCGCCAGCGCCCGTGGCGACAAGCGTCTGTGGCGCACCACACGCCCACCAAACTGGTTGGATCAGGTCGGTGCGGCGCTCGGCGCAGCGGCATGAATACGAAGGGACTTCCCACTTCCAGGTAACGGCATCGCGTGCCAAGATTGGTTTGGAAGTCAATCTACAACCTTTGGAAGGAGAAGTCCCATGAGCGAGATTACACGAGTTGG
>JANMYG010000854.1:0-1795 GCA_031381865.1 Betaproteobacteria bacterium
GCTAATTACCAGCCTGGAAGACCAGTTCGGCCTGGTGGTGGATGATGACGACATCGATGGCGCTACCTTCGCGACCGTGGGATCCTTGGTGGACTTCGTCAGCGCCAAGGTGACGGGATAGTGGTCGTCGTTGCACGGCCCCACCGGTTGCTGTCACGGTTATTGACGAACATTGGGCCACAAGGTAACTGATGAAAATCACTGTCGTCGGCACCGGTTACGTCGGGCTTGTCAGCGGGGCCTGCATGGCCGAGGTCGGCAACGACGTTTTGTGTCTCGACCTGGATACCGAAAAAATCCAAATCTTGAAGGACGGCGGCATCCCGATCCATGAACCCGGGCTGCAGGAGATGGTGAGCCGCAACGTGGCCGCCGGGCGACTGCACTTCACCACCAGCGTCGAGCAAGCGGTTCAGCACGGAACCATCCAGTTCATCGCGGTCGGCACGCCGCCAGACGAAGACGGTTCCGCCGACCTGAAATACGTACTCGCAGCCGCCCGCAATATCGGGCGACTGATGACCGACTACAAGGTGGTGGTGGACAAGAGCACGGTGCCGGTGGGCACCGCAGATCTGGTCAAGGCCGCTATTGCCGAGGAACTACAAAAACGCGGCATCGTCACGCCTTACAGCGTGGTCTCGAACCCCGAGTTCCTCAAGGAAGGCGCCGCCGTGGAAGATTTCATGCGGCCCGACCGCATCGTGGTTGGCGCCGACAACGACCAGGCCATCTTCCTGATGCGCGCCTTGTACGCGCCGTTCCAGCGCAACCACGAACGGCTCATCGTCACCGACCCCCGGAGTGCCGAGCTCACGAAGTACGCCGCCAACGCGATGCTCGCCACGCGCATCAGTTTCATGAACGAGCTGGCCAATCTGGCCGAAAAGCTCGGCGCGGACATCGAGATGGTGCGCCAGGGCATCGGGTCGGACCCGCGGATCGGGTACGATTTTTTGTATCCCGGGTGTGGTTATGGTGGCTCGTGTTTCCCCAAAGACGTCAAGGCCTTGATCAAAACAGCAGCCGACAAAGCCGGCATCGACCTCAAAGTGCTGGGCGCTGTGG
This sequence comes from Betaproteobacteria bacterium, assembly GCA_031381865.1. Lineage (GTDB taxonomy): Bacteria > Pseudomonadota > Gammaproteobacteria > Burkholderiales > Burkholderiaceae_C > CAISIP01. The sequence goes on from JANMYG010000854.1 coordinate 1,069, forward strand.
AAGAGGCGAACGATGCCCAGAAGCATGTGCTGGGCAAAAAGATCACTGGGCACTTTGGCTCGGCTCTCAGCGGCAAGCACTTCGCCGTCTGGGGTCTCGCATTCAAACCCAACACCGACGACATGCGCGATGCACCCAGCCGCGCGTTGCTGGCCGACCTGTTTTCCGCCGGCGCCACGGTAACCGCCTATGATCCGGCCGCCATGCACGAGGCGCGGCGCGTCTTCGGCGATCAACCGTGCCTCTCGTACACCGATCGGGCTATGGATGCGCTGGACGCCGCCGATGCGCTGGTCATCGTGACCGAGTGGAAGGAGTTTCGCAGCGCGGACCTTGATGCGATCAAGCAGAAACTGAAGAGCCCGTTGGTGTTTGACGGACGCAACCTCTACGACCCAAAGTTTGTGCGATCGCAAGGGATTGAATACTTCCCCATTGGGCGGTGATGCAGCGACTGCACATGGTAGACGTCATCCAGGGCTTTGGCTGTCATCCTGGTCTCGACCCGAGAACCATCCTCACCGGACAATCGATCGGCTGACCTATTTCGAGTAGCTCATGGCAAGCAAGAAAAGCATTACTTTGTACGTTGGCGTCAGGCGATGGGTGTGATGTGCGGGATGCGCCATCAATTTGCCAGCGGCACGTCGGCAGAAATTGTCGGATGCATTCGCTCTGGCGGGCAGGCGTCCGGGCTGTTGCACGCGACCCTGGCACTGCCGGTCAC
>JANMYG010000010.1:0-2318 GCA_031381865.1 Betaproteobacteria bacterium
TCAGGCGCTGCGCGGCGGACATGCTGATTTGGTAGCTGAAGCGCTTGAGCGTGTCCACCGGGATGCTCGCCGGCAACTGCTTGCCCACCAGGATCTGTTCGACCTTGTGGGCGGTGTACTGCCCCAGGCTGAAGTAACGGCTGACCAGCCCCGTCAGCGCGCCGGCCTGCATCAGCTGCTCGGTTGATGCGAAGGTTGGCAGGGAACTCTCCATGGCCGCGGGAATGATCACGCCCTCGGCCAGCGTGCCGAGGAAGCTGTCCGGCGGCAGGTAGAGCCACTGCGCACCAGCCATCTTGAGCTCGCGCACCAGATCGGCGGCCCCCTCTGCCGAGGGCTTGTTGGCGGCGTCGAGCCGGAACTGGCGCTCCAGCAGCTTGAAGTTGCGCTCGCGCGCCAGACTGCGCAGCTCTTCGAGGATGACGACCGAGTTGCGCTCGGTCGGTGTGTACAGCACGCCCAGCGTTTGCAGCGGCCGGTACTGCCCCATTGCATTGACCTGCGCCGCGGTCGGCGCCACGTGCGTGACCCCGGTGACGTTGCGTCCCGAACTCGCCAGAGCGGGCACGATCTTGGCCAGCACCGGCGCTGCCACGAGCGTGAAGACGACCGGGATATCGTTGATGTAGGGCGCGCGGTCGGCCGCATCGTAGGCCCCCACCACGCCGAGCGTGACCGAGGTACCCCAGGTGTAGACGAGGTCGGGCTTGGCGTGGCGGATCTCCTCGAGAAACCCCGCCATGCGGCTGGGGTCGCGGTTGAGGTCGCGCCAGGTGATCTTCACCGGCACCTTGCGCGAGGCGAAGTACTCCTCGAAGCCACGCTCCACCTCGGTCATGCCACGGAAGGTGATGCCGTAGATCTGGAACGGCTTGTTCGCGGCGCCCGCACCACGGGCCGGCTTGACGCTCTGCGACCAGGACGTGGCGGGCAGCAGCAGGCCGGCGGCCGCCGCCGCGAGCATCTGGCGCCGATGAAAAGATTGGTGCATGGTGGAGACTCCTGTGGGTAAGTGAAATGCTCAGGCCGGCACGACCGCAGGGGTGCTGCGTGTGCGGGTGACGAGAAGAAAGGCAAGGCCGCAAACGGCTGCCGCGGCGCCAAGCGCGACGAAGGCGTGGCGGTAGCCGATGAGCACGACCAGCGCCGCTGCCAGCATGGGGCCGGCGGCATTGCCCAGGCGCTCCAGCAGGCGGTACACGCCATAGACCGTACCCTCACCGATGCGATGCACCTCGTGTTCGCAGTGTTCCGCGACGAGCGCACTCTGCGCCGAGATCGACATCGATTGTCCGAGGCCGACCATGGCCACGGCTGCAAAGACCCAACCCACGCCACCGCCGGCCAGCAGCAACACGCCGCCCAGGCCCGACAGCAGCAGCCCGGCGCCGACCAGCCACTCCATGCGCTCGCGCGTGATGGCCCAGCCGGCGGTGATGGGCGAGACCACCACCATCAGCACGGCGTAGGTCATCAGGATGCGCCCGGCCATGGCCTGCGTACTCTCGATGGACACGATGTACAGCGGCACCAGGTAGAAACACAGTCCGGTCAGCAGTACCTTGGCCGGTATCGCCGCCAGCCCGGTGACCGTCATGAAGCGCGCATTGCGCACCAGGGAATAGATCTCGCCGAGGCTGGGCACCTTGTTGGTGGCGTGGACCGCCCCCGCACGGACCGGAAGCTGCCGGATGGCCAACAGCGATCCGGCGGCGAGCAACGCGGCCACGACCAGCGTGGCACGTTCTCCCACGTTGTCGGCCAGGATGCCGCCGATCGACGGCCCGCAGATGCTGGCCACCATGATGGCGCCGACGAAGATGGCGAAGCTCTTCGCCCGCTGGCTGGGCGTGGCGTGCTCGAGCACGTAAGCCTGCCCGGCGACGAACACCATGGCATAACCCAGCGCGCACAGCGCTCGCCACACCAACAGGTCCAGCACACTGACCGCCATCGCACTGAGCAGGAAGCCGACGGCGGCGACGCCTGCGCCCATCAGCATCGTCGCACGCGTGCCGCGCCGTTCGCAGAACACGCCGAGCCAGGGCTGGGCCAGCGCCACGATGAGCATGAAGAGGGCGATAGGCAGGCCGACGACGAACTGCTCCGACAGGCCGGCCACCGGCACCAGCAGCTGCTTGACGTAGCCGGGCAGGAACGGACGTGTCAGCTCCTCGGCCAGGATGAACAGGAACAGCGGCGCGCGCACGCGGGCCAGTTCCGACTCGTCGCCCCGGGCCGGTGCCGCTTCGGCGCCGAAGCGAAAGCGCTGCGCCAGCGCGTCCAGGCCCGCCTGCACCGAGGCCAGCGCGGGGTGG
>JANMYG010000014.1:0-3240 GCA_031381865.1 Betaproteobacteria bacterium
CGCCGATACGCACGACGCGCTCCGCCGGCAGGCCGATTTCCTTCGTCCAGATGTCGTAGGCCTCGTCGTCGTCGCTGTACACGGTGGCCCAGAGCTTGTCGGCGGGAAGCTTGTAGACCTTGGTCAGCAGTTCCCAGGCCCAGGTGAGCGATTCGCGCTTGAAGTAGTCGCCGAAACTCCAGTTGCCCAGCATCTCGAAAAAGGTATGGTGGCGCGCGGTGTAACCCACGTTCTCCAGGTCGTTGTGCTTGCCGCCGGCACGCAGGCAGGCCTGCACTGACGCGGCGCGCACATATGAGCGCCGGTCGGTGCCCAGGAACACGTCCTTGAACTGCACCATGCCGGAGTTGGTGAACATCAGCGTCGGGTCGTTGCCCGGCACCAGCGGGCTCGACGCGACCACGGTATGGCCCTTGGACGCGAAGAAGTCGAGGAAGATCGTGCGGATATCGGCAACGGTGATGTCGGAGTGGTTCATGAAGATTCTGGTCAAGGGGTTGGCGCTGCAGAAACGTGCGCCGCGCGTTGTCGGTGGGGTCCGGCCGGACCAACGGACATGCACTGGAGACGCCTCGATTTTACCAGTTCACCCTGTGAACCATGCCGCAGCTTGACGGCAGTGCAAATCGATCGAGAATCGAAACCGGCGGCGCCAACCGGCGCGGTCGCAGCAGGAGAAACCGTGTTAAGCGCAGAGCAGATTACCCGTTACCAGACGCAGGGCTTCATCGTCGTGCCGGACGTCCTGTCGGCAAGCGAGGTGGCGGCCCTGCGCGGCGCCGCCGATGCGATCGTCGCGCGCGCCGCCGGGCTGAGCGGCCACAACGACATCTACGACCTCGAGCCCGGCCACACGCCGCAGGCGCCGCGCGTGCGGCGCATCAAGACCCCCGAGCAATGGGACCCGGTGTTTGCGGCGCTCGCCCGCCATGGCGCCATCGTGGGCTGCCTGCAGCAGCTCTGGAACGGCGGCGTGCGCTTCGACATCTCCAAGCTCAACATGAAGTCCGCCGGCTTCGGCTCACCGGTCGAGTGGCACCAGGACTGGGCCTTCTACCCGCACACCAACGACGACCTCGCCGCCGTGGGCGTGATGCTCGACGACATCGACCACGACAACGGCCCGCTGCAGGTGGTGCCCGGCTCGCACCGGGGCCCGGTGTTCGACCACCATGTGGACGGCCGCTTCTGCGGCGCGATCGACCCCGCGACGCCGGGCTTGAACCTGGATGCGGCGCAGCCGTGCATTGGCCGCGCCGGTTCGATCACGATCCACCATGTGCGCGCGGTGCACGGCTCGGCGCCCAACGCGTCCGGGCGCGCGCGCCGGTTGTTGCTGCTGCAGTACCGCTGCGCCGACGCCTGGCCGCTCATTGCCAAGCCGGACGACTGGGACAGCTGGGCCGGCAAGCTGGTGGCGGGCCAGGAGACACTGGCGCCGCGCATGGTCGCGCTGCCGGTGCGCCTGCCCTTTCCCGCGGCCAGCCACCAGGGTTCGATCTACGAAAACCAGCTCGAGCTCAAGCACCGGTACTTCGCGCACCGGCAGGTCTGATTCCAGGGCACCGGTTCCCATGCGCTACTTCATCTGTTTCCTGTTGCTGCTGACCCTGCTCGCCTGCGCGGCGCCCGAACCGGGCCAGGGCGAGACCGCGGTGGAGCGGTCGGCCCGCATCCGGTCGCAGATGTAGGCAACGCGACCGATAATCCAGCGGTTGCAACCCGCACCTCCTGGAGAACCCCGATGGACATGAAGACATCCCCGCTGTCGCTGCTGCGCGACCCGACCCTGCTCAAGACCGACGCCCTGATCAACGGCCTGTGGGTGCAGGGCCCATGTGCCGGCAGCACCCTGCCGGCGCGTTTCGACGTGCTGGACCCGTCGAACGGCCGCAAGCTGGTCGATGTGGCCAACCTGGGGCCGGCCGACGCCGAACTGGCGATCACCGCCGCCAACGCGGCCTGGCCGGCCTGGCGCAACAAGACCGCCAAGGAACGCAGCATCATCCTGCGCAAGTGGTTCGACCTGCTGAGGGCGAACCAGGAAGACCTCGGGCGCATCATGACCGCCGAACAGGGCAAACCCTTTGCCGAGGCCAAGGGCGAAGTCGCGTACGGCGCCAGCTTCGTCGAGTGGTTCGCAGAGGAAGCCAAACGCGTCAACGGCGAGACGCTGCCGCAGTTCGACAACAACCGCCGCCTGATGGTGATCAAGCAGCCGATTGGCGTGTGCGCCGCCATCACACCGTGGAACTTCCCGCTCGCCATGATCACGCGCAAGGTGGCGCCGGCGCTGGCCGCCGGTTGCACGGTCATCATCAAGCCGGCCGAACTCACACCGCTGACCGCGCTGGCGGCCGCCGAGCTCGCGCTGCGCGCCGGTATACCGCCTGGCGTGTTGAACATGATCACGGCCGACGGCATCAATTCGATCGCAGTGGGCAAGGCCCTGTGCGCCAGCGATGTGGTGCGCCACATCAGCTTCACCGGCTCGACCGAAGTCGGCCGCATCTTGATGGCGCAGTCCGCGCCCACCGTCAAGAAGATGTCGCTCGAGCTCGGCGGCAACGCGCCCTTCATCGTGTTCGACGACGCCGACATCGACTCGGCCGTCGAAGGCGCGATGGCCAGCAAATACCGCAACGCCGGCCAGACCTGCGTCTGCGCCAACCGCTTCTACGTTCAGGAAGGCGTGTATGACCAGTTCGTCGCCAAGTTCAGCGCCAAGGTCCGGGCACTCAAGGTCGGCAACGGTTTCGAGGACGGCGTGATGCAGGGCCCGCTGATCGAGGACGCGGCGGTGGAGAAGGTCAAGCGCCACGTCGCCGACGCGATTGCCCACGGCGGCAAGGTGACGGTGGGCGGCGCGCAGCTGCAGGGCCAGTTCTTCGAGCCGACCGTGCTCGCCGAAGCCACCGCCGAGATGTTGTGCGCGCGCGAAGAAACCTTCGGCCCGTTCGCGCCGGTGTTCCGGTTCAAGACCGAACAGGACGCCATCGATGCGGCCAACCACACCGAATTCGGCCTGGCGAGTTATTTCTACAGCCGCGACGTTGGCCGCATCTTCCGCGTCAGCGAAGCGCTGGAATACGGCATGGTGGGCATCAACGTCGGCATCCTGGCGACCGAACACGTGCCCTTCGGCGGCGTCAAGCAGTCCGGCCTGGGCCGCGAAGGTTCGCACCACGGCATGGACGACTATGTCGAGATCAAGTACCTGTGTATCGGCGACATCCTGAA
>JANMYG010000021.1:0-2138 GCA_031381865.1 Betaproteobacteria bacterium
CTGCCCCCGCCGACGTGGCGAGCAGGCCGATGGCCAATGCGGCGAAGCCGCGCCAGAACAATCCTTGGTGTTGTTTCATCTTGCAGGTCTCCCAACCGTAACGTTGTACGGCCGGGAAATCCGGCCGCATCGGCCAGAGGACATCTTTGCGCCGGGCACTGAGCACCGGGGTTTTCCCTCGGTGCCTACCGTTTCCACCAGCATCTGCCGCGCCTCGTGCACGAGGTGCGCGGAGACACGACTTCAGGCGCCGATGGAAGTGCGGGCGGGATAAAAAACGTCGAGCGTCGGGAACTGCGCTTCGCCGCGCAGGCAATCCCACAGGTAGATCGCAAAACCTGGGTCGCCAGTCCACAACGCGTAGCGCAATTGCCCAAAACGCGTGGCGTCTTCATGTGTTTGCGCGATGCCGTGCATGGCGAAGGCGCGCGCGCGCTCCAGCCACAACACATCGCGGGTGCGCCGGTACAACTTCAAAAACGCATAACCGTTGCCGCCAGTGCCATGGCACAAATTGGAACCCTTGGTCAACGGGCCGGCCGCCCAGATCGTCTCGCCGGCGGCCAGCAACAGGTCGTCGAGTGCCGTACCCGGAAAGCCGGCAAGGCAGACCACGAAACCGGGTGATCCGTGGCAGAACTGGAGCAGCTTTTTCTGGGCCGCGCCCGGCGTATCGAGTTCGGCACGCCAGTTGGCGTGGGCGCCAACCCGGTCGGCCGTGCGCCGCACGGTGTTGTCGATGCATTCCTCCCATGCGCGCCATTGCCCGGTGTCGAGCAGCTGCCGGCCGCGGATCAGCGGCACGGCCGTGGCCACAAAGCCGTGCACTGCGTCGAGGTAGGTCGAACGCCGGCCATACAGGTCCTGCGTCCAGTAGGCGCACTGGTGCAGCGGCGACCACTCGAGCTGGCTCCAGAGCGTGCCGGCGGTCACCCGGAACAGGTCTGCCCACCGTTGGCGCCCGGTGTGTTCGTACAGGAACAAGGCGGCCAGCAGCGTTCCGGGCGAGCCCCACATCAGTTCGCGCGCGGGGTGTTCCGTGTTGCCGGCGATCAGCGCATCGAGGCCAAGTTCGAGTTCCTCGGTCGGCTGTGCGCCGAAAGACATCATCCGGATCGGCGTGTCGCCCATCATGAACGAGGCCCGCTCGCGCTGCGCGGATGCGCCGAGCCAGGCGCGGTTGCGCGCCAGCAGCCGATCGAATTCGCCGGCATAACTGCGCGACAGGGTCACCGCCCCGACAGCCTGCAGGTAATGCAGGGCCCAGAAGACGCCACAGGCGCCGTGGTACAGCGGCGTGACGAATGGCTCCGCGTCGTCCGCGCCGTCCCGGTCGAGTGGGTGCAGCGGCCAGTACCGGTCTTCGGCGAAGCGCGACTCGGTATCGGCCACGATGTGCGCGATGGCCGCGCGCACCTGGCCCTCGTCCCATGCGAGCAGACGCAGCGGCTCGTGTCTGGCGGGGTCGTACAACATCGTTTCCTCCTGCGTCCGGACGCCGCGTGCGCGGCGAACATACTGATTGCTTCTCAAATCCGCGCCGTTGCGACAAGCCCCGGTGCCGAGCAAGGCCGCCTGCCGTTGTGGCCGGGCGGCATCTGCATCACGGCCTGCGCTGGGCCCGAATGTAGTTGACCAGGTCCCAGATTTCCTCGGGACTCAACACGCTCTTCCAAGCCGGCATCACGTCGCCGCCGTTGGCGATCCGGTACGCGACAACGCCATCGGGGAATGCGGGCGGCATGGCGATCCGGGTCAGGTCCTTGGGGCGTTTTCGCAGCGAGGCGGACACCGGGCCGTCGCCCCGCCCCTCGACGCCATGGCAGGCCTCGCAATTCAGCTTCCAGAGCGCCCGCGCGCGATCGATCGACTGCGGCGAACTCGGGATCGGGTTCGGGGAGGCGGCCGCCTTCAGAAGGTCAATGTAGTAGATGCCGCTGCCGACGCACAGTGCCAGTGCCACCCCCAGCAACCAGCGCAAGCGCATTGCTCTTGATGCCTGTAGTGGAGTCATTTGCGTCATGCTCTGAAACCATTGAGGTTTTCGATATTCAAGACACCGTTCGCCCTGAGCCTGTCGAAGGGAGCCTGTCGAAGGGAGCCTGTCGAAGGGAGCCTGTCGAAGGGAGCCTGTCGAA
>JANMYG010000032.1:0-1892 GCA_031381865.1 Betaproteobacteria bacterium
CTGACCGCGCCGGTGTTGTTCGGCGCGAAATTCGTGACCCCGATCGTGACCGAGTACCTGCGGCGCTACCCGGGGGTCAACGCGTCGTGCTGGTTCCTGGACCGGGTCGTGAACATGGTGGACGAGGGCATGGATGTGGCCGTGCGTATCGGCGAACTGCCGGACTCGTCGATGCAGGCGGTGCGCGTGGGCCGCGTGCGGCGCGTCATTTGTGGCGCCCCGGCCTACCTGCGCCAGCGCGGTGTTCCGCGGTTCCCCGAAGACCTGGCGGCGCATGATATCGTCTCGGCCGGTGCGGTGGCGCCCGGGGCCGAATGGCGCCTGCTCAGGGACGGCGCGCCGTGTGTGGTGAAGTTGCAGCCGCGCATGATCTCGACCACCAACGACGCGGCACTGGCGGCCGCGGTCGGCGGCTTCGGCCTCACGCGGTTGCTGTCGTACCAGGTGGCGGACCAGTTGCGCGACGGCCAGCTCGAGACTGTGCTGGGCGATTTCGAGCCGGCCGCGCTGCCGGTGCACCTGGTCCATCGCGAAGGCCGCCACGCATCCCAGAAGGCGCGCGCCTTCCTGGACCTGGCGATCGAGCGCCTGCGTGCCAATCCGGCCCTGAACTGAGCGCAGCTATTGCTTTTCCCCAAATTGATGGCTTTGAACGCCGGGGCCTGTCAGGCGCCCTTGTTCGGATTGACCAGGTACTTGGTGCCGGTGGCGTGTTTGCTGTACAGCGCAATCGCGTCCAGTTGCAGCGCCTCGGCCATCGACACCTCGCGCGTGTAGCTGCTGGCAAAGGTGGTCTTGAGTTCCGCCACCACGCGTTCGCGCAGTTTTTGCGCGGCGGCCGGGCCGATCTTCTGCAGGAACGGAAACAGCAGCCAGCCGCCCAGGCCCCAGGTCATGCCGAAATTGCGCGTGATCTCGGTCGGGCTACGGTCCAGCCCGCCGTAGATGTAGACCTGCTTGTAGGTGGTCGACCCGTAGCGGCTGTATTCCTTGGCGCTCTGGTTGGCGGCCGCCTCCATGCAGCTCAGGATCTGCCCGGCCAGCTTGCCGCCGCCGATCGCGTCGAAGGCGATGGTGGCGCCGGTCGCGACCAGTGCGCGCGTCAGGTCTTCCATGAAGCCGGGGGCGCTCGAGTTGCACACATGCGTCGCCCCCTGCGCGCGCAGCAGGTCCTCCTGTTCCTGCTTGCGGACGATGTTGACCAGCCCGACGCCGTCCTTGATGCAGATGCGGTTGAGCATCTGCCCCAGGTTGGATGCGGCGGCCGTGTGCACCAGCGCCTTGTGGCCTTCGAGCCGCATGGTCTCGACCATGCCCAGCGAGGTCAGCGGGTTGACGAAACACGAGGCGCCCTCGGCCGGCGTGGTGCCGGGTGGCAGCACTAGGCACTGGGCCGCCTTGATGGCGCGGTACTGCACGTACATCGCGCCCCCCAGGATGGCGACGGTCTCGCCCAGCAGGGCCTGCGCCGCGTCGGACGTGCCGGCCTGGACCACCACCCCTGCGCCTTCGTTGCCCACCGGCATCGACTGGTCGACGCGCCCGGCCATGCCCGGCATCAACCGGGCCGGAACCGTGGCCGTGACGACCGGCTCGGTCGCGGTTCCCGAGGCCTTGGCGGTGGCCAGGTCTGCGGCGCCGAACAGCAGCCCCAGGTCGGACGGGTTCATCGGCGCGGCCTGCATGCGCACCAGCACCTCGTCCGCCGCGGGTGCGGGCACGGGGATGCGCGCCAGCGAGAGTTGGAGTTCGCCGCTGCCCTTGATCAGGGAGCGGAGTTCCAGCATGGTGTCAGGGGTGGGGTTTGTCATCGGGTTGTCCTGTGGGTTGGTTAAAAAGAAGGAGGCTCGGCGGTGGTGTTTCAGCGCGCCGGCGTCAACACCAGCGTGCTG
>JANMYG010000034.1:0-1912 GCA_031381865.1 Betaproteobacteria bacterium
GGATTGCCGCCTGAAGTCACGCTCGAAGAAGGCCTGCGCGCGGTGGCGACCGGCATCGCGGCGCACCGCAGCCTGGACACCAAGGCGGTCGTGGCCATGGCCGACGTGCTGCCAGATGGCTGGCAGGAAACAGAGCACACATGACCTACACCCCCTACCCATCACTCGCAGGGCGCAGCGTCTTCATCTCGGGCGGCTCGTCGGGGATCGGCGCCGAACTGGTGCGCGCATTTGTCGCGCAAGGCAGCCTGGTGTCGTTCTGCGGCACCAAGGCGGACGGCGGCGATCCGGTGATCGAGGAAATGGTCGCGGCCGGCCACGGCGCACCGTATTACGAGGCCTGTGACGTGCGCGACATTGCCGCGCTACAGGCTCTGCTCGGACGCGCCGCGGCACGGTTTGGTCCAATCCAGGTGCTGGTCAACAACGCCGGGCGCGACGATCGGCATGCGCTGGACGAGTTGACGCCCGAATACTGGGACAACTGCCTGAACATCAACCTGCGCCACCAGGTGTTTGCCACCCAAACGGTGGCGCGACAGCTCAAGAGCGCCAGGCTCGGCGGCAGCATCATCAACATGGGCTCCATCAGCTGGATGCGCGGCCGCCCGAACCTGATCGGTTACACCAGCAGCAAGGCTGCCATCTCCGGCATGACGCGCAGCCTGGCGCGCGAGCTCGGAGACGCCGGTATCCGGGTCAACGCACTGGTGCCGGGCGCGATCGTGACCGAACGGCAGACCGCGCTGTGGCGCGACCCGCAGGAAGACCAGAAGTTCATCGACCTGCAATGCCTCAAGTTCCGACTGGACGCGAGCCATGTGGCCCGCCCCACCCTGTTTCTGGCCAGCGACGACAGCGACGGGATAACCGGCCAGAACCTGATCGTCGACGCCGGTCTGGCCCAGGTTTCGGTCGCCGGCTGAGCCGGGCGGGGGCGTCTGCCAACGCACAGACGGGGTGCCCCGATCCCGGTAAAACCCTATTGACGCGATTGAACTTCGCGTTTAGCACTCTATCCAAGAGAGTGCTAATATATTGGTGTCTATACCAGAAGGGATGACATGACTATTCAAAAAACTGGCGTTTCAGGCGCATTGGCCGTGGCGAGTCCATGGGCCATGGTGCCTGCGCTCGGGAATCTGGATGCGTACATTTCAGCTGCCAACCGGCTGCCCATGCTCACGCTTGAGCAGGAGCAGGAGTTCTCGCGCAAGTTCCGAAACGACAACGACCTTGAAGCAGCGGGGAAGTTAGTGCTTTCTCACTTGCGCCTGGTGGTCTCGGTTTCGCGCCAGTATCTGGGTTACGGGTTGCCCCATGGCGATCTGATCCAGGAAGGCAATATTGGTTTGATGAAGGCTGTCAAGCGCTTCGACCCCGATCAGGGTGTGCGCCTGGTGAGTTATGCGCTGCACTGGATCAAGGCCGAAATCCATGAGTACATCCTGAAGAACTGGCGCATGGTCAAGGTGGCCACGACCAAGGCCCAACGCAAGCTGTTTTTCAACCTGCGCTCGATGAAACAGCGCTACAAGTCGGATGATGCCGCGGCCGATGCCGGCACCCACCGCGACACCCTGAACGAGGGCCAAATCGATGCGATGGCGCGCGACCTGAAAGTGAAACGCGAGGAAGTGATCGAAATGGAGACCCGGCTGTCGGGCGGCGACGTGTTGCTCGACCCGAGCCCGTCGGACGATGGCGAGGACGCGTTTGGCCCGATTGCCTACCTCACGGACACGGCCCACGAACCGACCGCCATGATCGAGGCGCGGCAGCGGGATTACCTGGCCACGGATGGCATCGCTACCGCTTTGAGCGCGCTGGACGAGCGCAGCCGGCGCATCGTCGAAGAGCGCTGGCTCAAGGTCAACGACGACAACTCGGGTGGCATGACGCTGCACGACCT
>JANMYG010000074.1:0-7572 GCA_031381865.1 Betaproteobacteria bacterium
CATGTTGATCACCAGCTCGAAGCGGTCCGGGCCTTCGATCGGCATCAGTGCGACATTCGCGCCGCGCAGGACCTTGTCGGCCATGAATACGGCGCGCGGGAAATAGAGCTCCTGGATCGGGCCATACGACATCAGCACACCGGCCCGGGCATACACCTTGAGGAACCCGATGCTTGGCAGACGGTGTTTTCGCGCGGCTGCGGCAAATCGCTCAGCCACCACCGCGAAACCCGCAGTGCCGATCTGCACGATACCGGTCTTTGGCCGACCCGCCAGTGGCCGCAGAACGTCGTCGAAATTGCGGCTCTCGCTCAGTTCGAGCACCACAGCCTCGAGCCCCTTGACACGTGCCACGGCCTTGGCGATCTCGATCTGTCCCACACCCGTGGCGCGGTCCCACAGCAGCGCGACCCGTTCGATGCCGGGCGCGGCTTCGCGCAGCAGCTCGATCCACTTGCCGGCCAGCGAGGGCTGGTCCAGAAACAAACCACCTACGTTGCCACCGGGCCGCGCGAAGCTGGCCGCATAACCGGCACTGACGGGGTCGGTCTCCAGGTCGATCGCGATGATCGGAACGGTCTTGGTGGCCTCACTGGCCGCCTTCAGCGCTGCAGCGCCGACCACGATCAACACACCGACACCCTGGCCGATCAACTCAGTCACCCGCGCTGGAAGTTGCCGCGGATCGTCCTGCGCCGAGCGCAGCAGGAAATTTTCGCCCTCGACGTATCCCAGGCCTTGCCAGGCGGGACGCAGGAGCATCAGGGTCAAGTGGTCAGGCGCCACGGTGCGCGGATGCAGATAACCGATCTTGCCCGGCGCACGCCCGGCTTGCGCATGCACGCCCTGCGCGGCCCCGAGCAGCGCGATGGCAGTGGCGATGGCCTGGCGCCGCTTCACTCGATCACCTCGTCGGCGCGCAACAGCAGCGACTGCGGAATGGTGATGCCGAGCGCGCGGGCAGCCTTCAGGTTGACCACCAATGTGAACCTGGTCGGTTGCTCGACCGGCAGGTTGGCGGGTTTGGCACCGGCCAGAATCTTCCTGGCGTAGGTGGCCGCGCGGCGGTACATGTCGGGTCGGTCGGCGCCATAAGCCAGCAGGAAACCCGACTCCGCATCCTGTGGCGACGTGGTGATGGCGGCCAGGCGCTGTTTCAACGCGAACGCCCCGATGCGCCCGCGGTGCTGGAACAACATGGCGTCGCTGTTCATCAGCAGGGCGTCATGGTGTTGCGCCGCGATGCGATCCAGCGCCGGCCCGATGGCTTGCGGACTGTCGGCTTCATAGGACGTGGCGCCCATGCCCTGCGCCTTTGCCGCAGCGCGCACACGCTCGAACATGCGCGCGTTGGACGGATTGCCCGGATTGCTCAGCACCGCGATCCGCCGCGTCTGCGGCAGCACGTCGCGCAGCAGCTCGACATATTTGCCGATCACATCTTCGGCCTGGTTCGAGACGCCGGTGGTGTTGCCGCCCGGCCGGGCCAGGCTGGCGACCAGGCCGCTGCCGAGCGGGTCGTTGGTCGAGACGAAGACGATCGGTATGCTGCGCGTCGCGAGCTGCGCGGCACGGACCGAGGCGATCGTCACGACCATCATCAGGGCCGGCTCGCGCTGCAGCGCCGCGTCGATCAGGGCCGGGAATCGTTCGTAGTGGCCGTCGGCGTAGAACACATCGATCACCACGTCCTTGCCGATTTGCAGGCCGTTGTCGTGCAGCCCTGCCTGGAAGTCCGCCATGTAGGGTGCAATCACGGCCGCATCGCCGGGCACGATCCAGGCAATGCGTGCCGGCGTCTGGGCCCGTACACGCCAACCAGACGCCAGCGTGAGTGCCAGCGCGGCAATGGACTGCCGCCGGCCGGTCATTCGATCACCTCGTCGGCGCGCAGCAGCAGCGCCTGCGGGATGGTGATGCCGAGCGCGCGTGCGGCCGGCTGGTTGAACGTCAGCCGAACCCGGGTCGGCTGCTCGACCGGCAGGTCGGCCGCGCGCGCGCCTCTGAGGATGCGGTCCACATGGCTCGCACTCTGGCGGAACATGTCCACATGCGTGACACCGTAGGCCACCAGTCCGCCGGCAGCGGCCCATTCGCGCGCCTCGTACATGGCCGGCAGGTGGTGCTGCGCGGCCAGTTGCACGATGCGCGGCCGCGCCGCGACGGCGACCTCGCCATTGAAAACCACCAGCGCGTCACAGCCGGCACCTACCATGGCTTCGAACGCGCCGTCCACGTCCTGCGCTGCGCGTATGCCGAATGGCCGCAAGCTGATGCCGAGTTGCGGCGCCGCAGCCTGCGATGCGGCGAGGTCGAGCGCGTGCGACGCCGAACCCGGCTGCCAAAGCACGGCGAACCGGTTCGCCTTGGGTCGCAACTCGCGCAGCGGCTGCAGGCGCTTGGCGCCGAGTTCGGGCTGCACCGACGTCCTGCCGGTCACGTTGCCGCCCGGTCGCGCAAGGCTGGCGACCAGGCCCGCGCCGACCGCGTCGCCACTGACCGCCATCACGATCGGAATGCTGCGTGTTGCCGCCATGGCGGCGCGTGTGGGCCCTTCGCCTGACGCGACGATCAGGTCGACCGGCTCGCGCACCAGTTCTGCCGCCAGCTCGGGCAGCCGCTCGGTCTTGCCCTCGGTCCAGCGAAACGTGATCTCGATGGTGCGGCCTTCGATATAACCGAGCTCGCGCAGCGCCTCGCGCAGCGCCTGGATCGGCGCCGGGATCTGCGGCTGCGACAACGCGTTGGCGAGCACGCCGATACGGGGAACGCGGCCCTGGGCACGGCTATCGGCCAGGCCACCGCCCAGTGCCGCGACCAACCACGCCAGGCAGCCGCGGCGCGTAGTGGTGCCGTGTGTCATGGAATCACCTCGTCGGCGCGCAGCAGCAGGGACTGCGCGATCGGCAGCCCCAGCGCCTTGGCCGTCTTGAGGTTGATGACCAGTTCGAACTTGGTCGGACGCTCCACCGCCATATCGGCTGGCCTGGCGCCCTTCAGGATGCGGTCGACATACGATGCCAGGCGCTGGTACAGGAACTGCTGACTGCTGCCATAGGACATCAGGCCACCGACGGCAACCTGCTCGCGCCACTCGTACATCGCGGGCAGGCGGTATTTCGCCGCCAGCGCGATGATCGGCGCACGGTCGCGCGAGAAACTGGTGTGCGCGCCGACGAACAGCGCGCCCGGCCGTTGCGCCGCGATCGCTGCAAACGCGCGTTCATAGTCACCGCCACGCACCTCGGTGACCAGCAGGTCGATCCCCAGCGCCAAGGAGGCTGTGCGCGCCTCCTGCACCTGCAGCCGGAAGCCAGGGTCCTCGGGCGCCAGGAGCGCCATCCGCGTGGCTTTGGGCACGGCGGCCTTGAGCAACTCGATTTTCTTGCCGGCCAAGGTGCCGTCGGGGGCGATCAGCACCCCGGTGACGTTGCCACCCGGCTGGGCCAGGCTGGCAACGAGCCCGAGCGCGACCGGATCAAAGTTGCCCCACATGACGATCGGGATCGTCGCCGTCGCGTCTTTCGCCGCACGCACCGCCGGCGACCCGACGGCGAGGATGACATCGACCTTCGCCTGCACCAGCTCGCGTGCCAGCGCCGGCAGCCGATCGAGTTCCCCCGCAGCCCAGCGGGCTTCGATCACCAGGTTGCGCCCTTCGACGTAACCGATCTCGCGCAGCGCAGCCGGGATGCCGGTGGCCATCGCCTCCGACGCCGACACGGGCGGCGCGGTTGGGCGCAGGATACCGACCCGGTAAACACGCCCGGCGCTCTGGGCGCGCCCGGGACGCGCCAGCGCGAGCAGGCCGCCGGCCAGCATCGCGTGGAACACGCGCCGCGTGGTCATGGAATGACTTCGTCGGCGCGCAGCAGCAATGACTGCGGCAGCTTGATGCCGAGGGCGCGCGCGGTCTGCAGGTTGATCACCAGTTCGAACCGGGTCGGCTGCTCGATCGGCAGCTCGGCCGGCCGGGCGCCCTTGAGTACGCGGTCGACATAGGCCGCCGCCTTGCGGAACAGGTCGTCGTCGCTGGCGCCATACGACATCAGCGCGCCGGACTCCGGATACCGGCGCTCCTCGGCGATGGTGGCCAGGCCGATCTCGCGCGTCATGCGCGCGATCGCCTGGTACAGGGCCGAGGTAAGAAAATCGCGCACCACGACCACCGCCTCCACACCACGCGCGCGCCCCGCGCGCAGCGTGCGCTGCAGCGCGTCGGTCGAGGTCGTGGTCAGCCCGAGGCTGGTGGCCACCAGTCCCTGCGCACGGATCTCGCCCTGCGTCTCCTCGCCCCAGCGCTGGAACAGCGGGTCGCTGGTGTTGTGCAACACGCCGACAACCTTGAGCTTGGGCAACACCTCCTTGAGCAGCTGCACGCGTTTGGCGGAAAGCTCCTCGCCGAAGTTGGAAACACCGGTGACCATGCCGCCGGGTTTGGCCAGGCTCGCAAACAGGTCGGTCTGCCCGCCGCGCGGATGCAGCCCCATCGCAACGATCGGCACCGCCCGGGTCACCCGCAGCACCAGCCGTGCCGCGGCGGCGCCCGGCAGCAGGAACACGGCCACACCACGCGCCAGTTGCTCGTGCAGCATGGCCTCGGCGCGCGCCAGGTCACCGTCGGCATACAGGTCGACCAGCACGAAGGTCTTTCCCTCGACCTGCCCGGCGCCACGCATGCCGTCGCGGAACGCGGCGACGCTGCGCGCATCGGACTGGCGCGTCGCAAGGGCCAGGTAACAAACCGTGGGCGGCGCCGTGGCCTGGGCCAACAACTGGGGCACGACGAGTGCGCCCGCCGCGGCGCACAGGATCTGGCGGCGCTGCGTCATGAAAATCACGCCACTACAGGCGGCGTTCCGGTTCGCAACATCAGTCGATCACCTCGGTCGCACGCGCCAGCATCGGCGGCGGGATGGTGCGCCCGAGCGTCTGCGCAGTCCTGAGGTTCACGACCAGTTCGTATTTGCCCGGCGGCTCGATCGGCAGGTCCGCCGGTCTGGCTCCCCTCAGGATGCGGTCTGCCTGGCCCACCACGCGTTCGATCTGGTCACCGACGTCGGGGCCGTAATACAACATGCCGCCGGCGTCGACAAAGGCGCGCGAAGTGCCGATCGATGGCAGCCGCTGCTTGAGTGCGAATGCCGCGATTTCCGCCAGGCGCGTGTTCACCAACGGGTCCCCGACGACGTAGAGCGCGTCCATCCGGTGCGTGGCGATGCGCCTGAGGGTCGGCGCGATGTCCTGCGCGCGCGTGACGTCGTAGTAATCGAGCTGCATGCCCAGCCCGCGCGCCGCGCGATCCGCTGCCGCCACGAAACCCTGCACACCGGGCGACTTCGGGTTCGACAACACTGCCACGCGCACCGCCGCGTTCGCGGCCTCCCTGAGTACCTGCAGCAATTTGCCAGCGGTCTCGGGCAACACCCAGGCGGTGCCGGTGACATTGGCGCCCGGCCGTGCCAGGCTGGCCACGAAACCCAGGTCCACCGGCAGCGAAGCCCCCAGCATGACGATCGGGATCTTGTGCGCGGCCTGGCGGGCGGCGGCGATCGCCTCGTTGCCGGCGGCGATGACGAGTTCCACATCCAGGCGCACCAGTTCGTCGGCCAGCGCGGGCAGGCGGCTGACGTCGTCTTCGGCATAACGCCGCTCGACCACCAGGTTGGCCCGCTCGTCGTAACCGGCGCGGCGCATCGACTCGTACAGCAGCCGGCGCCCCTGCAGGGCCTGGTCCGAATCGGCCTTGATCGGCGACAACCACCCGATACGCCGCACCGCCTTGTCCTGCGCGCCGTGGGCCGCACGACCCGCGCCGGCCCCGCCGAGAGCCAACACGGCGACGCCGAGCAGGGAAGTGATGTCACGGCGTTTCATGGTCGGATTCAGTGTGGGCGCGATGCCAACCCAAGTCAAGCGCGCGCGGGCGCCCGAGCTTGGGCGAAAATGCCTGCACGATTGTTCCACCGGGCCATCCGCCATGACGCTCAACCGCGGCACCTCGCTCCTGCTCAATTTTGGCCATGCGCTGGATCATATGTTCCTGCTGATCTTCGCCACGGCGGTGACCAGCATCGCGCTCGAGTTCGGTTTTGCGCAATGGGAAGACCTGATGCCCTACAGCGCGGGCGCGTTCCTGCTGTTCGGCATCGGTTCGGTGCCGGCCGGGCGGCTGGGCGACCTGTGGGGCCGGCGCAGCATGATGGTCATCTTCTTCTTTGGCATCGGTGCTTCTGCCCTGTTGTGTGCCGCGGTGCAAAACGCCTGGCAGCTGGCGCTGGCGTTGACGCTGCTGGGTGCATTTTCCGCCATCTACCATCCGGTCGGCATTCCGATGCTGCTGCAGCACGCGCGCAACCCCGGCGCCACGATCGGGGTCAACGGGCTGGCCGGCAATCTGGGTATCGCCCTGGCCGCGGTGCTGACCGGTTTCATGGTCAAGTACGTCGGCTGGCGCGCCGCCTTCGTGGTTCCGGCGCTGCTGTCGTTCGCCTGCGGGCTGGTGTTCATGCGCATCACGCCGGCCGAGACCGAGTCGCCCGCCAAACGCAAGAGCAAGGCGTCGGTGGGCCTGTCGCCCGCGATGCTGGCGCGCCTGTTCGTGGTGATGACCTTCGCCGCCATCTCGAGCAGCCTGCTGTTCAATTTCACCACCAACGGCAACGGGCAACTGATGCGCGAGCGTTTTTTGGGCGTGGTGGAAGACCCGGCGCAACTGGGCATCATGCTGGCCGGCGTGTACACCGTGGCGTCGTTCGCGCAGGTGGTGGTGGGGCGGCTGATCGACCGCTTCCCGCTCAAGCAGCTCTACCTGGCAATCGTGCTGCTGCAGATCCCGATGTTCCTGCTGGCCGCGCAGGCGCACGGCTGGCTGCTGTTCTGGCTGCAGATCGGATTCATGGTGGCGATATTCGGCGCGATCCCGTTCACCGACGCGATGATCGTGCGGTATGTGGACGACGCCATCCGTTCGCGTGTGACCGGCATGCGGCTGGCGGTGTCGTTCGGCATCAGTTCGCTGGCGGTATATTCACTCGGGCCGGTCGTCAAGGCAGCCGGTTTTGCAACCCTGCTGGTCTCGATGGCGGTCATCGCCTGCTGCACCGCCGCCTTTGTGCTGATGCTGCCGGGCGAGACCGCCGGCGCAGCGAATCCCAAACAAGCCTGAAACCAACCAACGGAGCCACCATGCCCACCTACCACATCGAAATGATGGAAGGCCGCACCATCGAGCAGAAGAAGAAGCTGGTGCAGGAGATCACGCGTGTGACTGTCGAAGTACTGGGCGGATCGCCCGAGGCGGTCGACATCCTGATCACCGACGTGAAACGCGAAAACTGGGCCACCGGCGGCAAGTTGTGGTCCGAGCCCAGACCGTAGGTTGAAACCCGTGCTGCGCGGGTGCGGCCGCCAAGCACCAACGACCGGTTTCGGCCCGTTGCGGACATTCGCAGGCTGCCGCTTTTCCTTCGTCGGCGTGTCTCGCCGCAGCCGGTCCGCCGTGTATTCGCCGGGGAGGCTGCAAAGGCGTGCGGGGGCCGCTGTCGTCGCTTTACTGGAGCGGTCGTGCGC
>JANMYG010000095.1:0-8535 GCA_031381865.1 Betaproteobacteria bacterium
GGCTCGAGGTGAAGAAACGCGTCTTCATTCCCGTCAAGGGCGAAATCCCGTCGCCGCTGGCGCCGCCGACCGGCTGCCACTTCCATCCTCGCTGCCCGTCCGCGCTGCCGCGCTGCAGCGTCGAGCGGCCGGTGCTGCGGCGGCTTGGCCCAGACCACTTTTCGGCCTGCCACCTGAACGACGGCTGAGCCACCCGGGTTGCTGGTGTGGCTGATGGTGATCGGCGGGGCCGGGTGTCCGAACTCAGGTATGGTTGGACTGCACCGACCCGGATGCGTCCTTTTTTGCTCGATGGGAAGCTCAAAATGCCAAGCACTGTAGTCGAGGTCCGCCGGCCGTACACCCCCGATCACGAGGCAAGGATCATCGAGGCCGTACACGGCGCGCTGGTGGAAGCGTTCAGGATTCCCCTGGACGATCGGTGCGTGCGCCTGGTCACGCACGAGGCGCATCGCTTCATCTGTCCTGCCGGGAAGTCGCAGCCCGAACGCTACACCCTGGTCACGGTATCGGCCTTCTCCGGCCGGTCGCTGGAGGCGAAGAGAAACCTGTACCGAGCCATCGTGCGCCGGTTGGGTGAAGAAGGAATTCCACACGATTGCGTGACGATCATGCTGGTGGAGATTGCCCGGGAGAACTGGGGCCTGGCTGGCGGCCAGGTGGCTTCTGAAATCGACCTTGGCTTTAAAGTAGAGGTCTGAAGATTGCGGCCTGACCGGTCGTGCGCGTCGACGTCCCCGGCAAGCCCCGGTCCGCGGCGCAACTCCGACGTGAGGCGACACATGCACCCAGACAACACCTTTTTGCGCGCGATGAAAACAGATGACATCTCCAGCCGCCGTTTCGTGCACTCGCGACGCATCGACGCCACTCCCGCGCAGGTGTTCGACGCCTTCGCGCGGCCCGATCGCCTCGCCCGGTGGTGGGGCCCCGACGGGTTCTCCAGCACATTTGAAGAATTCGATCTTCGCTCTGGTGGCGCTTGGAGCTTCGTCATGCACGGACCCGATGGCACCGGCTACCCGAACACCAACGTGTTCACGACTGTCGAGCCGCCGCACCGGGTCGAAATCGAGCACATCTCGGCGGACCACCACTTCACTCTTGACATCACGTTTACCCCGGCGGGAGACCGAACCCTGGTCGAGTGGGTGCGAACCTTCGACACGGTGGAACACAAGCAAGACATCGCACCCTGGGTCGAGCCTGCCAATGAACAGAATCTCGATCGTCTGCAACGCGAAGTCGCGAGTACAGGCACAAGTGCTGCTTCTTGAGAAATTCCCATGAAGTGATCGATTTTCAACGGTGTTTTCAGGCGGCGGATTTGGCGGCGACGAGTTGCATGTCCAGCTTGTCGGCACGCCGGGACAGTTGGCGCAGAGCCCGTTCGCGCAAACACTTCTTTCAGCAGGCCTTGCCCTAGTCCGCATATTCCTCGCGCTTGGTGAGCATGGTGTAGATCAGTCGCGCCAGTTCGTGAGCGGCGGTGGAGGGGACGGCTTTGGGTTTGTCCATCGATGGGGCTTGCGCTGGACGTTCGCGCGATGTATTGCTATCATGCAATATATGAAGGCCATCGCGCTTGCGCGCTCCAAGGAAGTTCGCGACGACGGGACCATCGCCGAAGTCGTGGTGTGGGAACTGCAGGAACCGCTGCAGCCATGTAAGCATCGCTTCAAGTACCGCTTGTTCTATGGTCGGCCTGGAGAGGAGCGGGTGAGGTACGACAATGAACGCGGCAAAGGCGACTATCGGCATTTCTCGGGGGTCGAAACCGTATACGAGTTCGTGTCTCTTGATCGTTTGCTCGACGACTTCGAGCACGACATCCAAACTTGGAGAGCACCATGAAAGCTGTCATCGAAGTCGCCAAACGCGGTTCCGCCGTGCGTACCGCGCGCAGCCAACTCGTGGCCGCTCGAAACGGCACGACGCCTGACTACCACCTCAGCTTCGAGTCGGCGCGTTCGCTGTTCGCAGATTTGACGCCTGCGCGCGTCGACCTCTTGGACACCCTTCGCAAGTTCGGCCCTTGCAGCGTCTACGCTTTGGCCAAATCCGCTGAGCGCAACTATTCGAACGTCCACGCCGACGTTCGGCGCCTGGAGGAACTGGGGCTTATCGAGCGCACGAACGAAGATGCCGTCTTCGTACCGTATGAATCCGTCGAGATCCTTCTTCCCTTGGCCCGGGTTGCTTGAGTGCTCACAAGCAACACCAAATGGCCAATTGATTTTTCTCTGCATCACCAATGCCAACGCCGACTGCCCTGTACCACTACTGCAGTAACGACGCGTTTGTGTCCGTCGTCAATAGCAGGTCAGTCTGGCTATCGTCACTAACACTGTCGAACGACAGCATGGAGGGTAGGCTGGTCAATGCCACGGTCATGCGGGTGGCAGAGAGGGACAAGCTCGACGTCAACAGCCAGCAGCGGCTGCGGGAAAGCCTGGAATTTAGCGAGCGATTCTTCGACGGACTCGGCTTTTGCCTTTCTGAGGAGGGAGACTTGCTCAGCCAGTGGCGTGGCTATGCCGACGACGCACGTGGAGTGGCCATCGGGTTCGGCAAGACCTACCTTGACGCCCTCGCGGTCACGTCAAAGAGCAGTAGCGCCGCAGGTTTCGTCGTCCACAAGGTGGAGTACGAACCTACTAGACAGGAGGCGCTGGTCGAGCCCACATACGCGGAACTTCGAAAACTCATCGCAGCAGGCGCCTTCCGCCGGCCCGGACTCCAGTCACTACTGGACTCCAGGACGCAAGAGCAGATCGGTTCCGATGACAAAGAGATTCAGGCTGCCAATCGCGAATTGATCATCCGCCTGCGTGATTTTCTTCCGATGCTTTTTCAGCTGAAGGCTGAGGCGTTTCGAGAAGAACGCGAATGGAGACTGGTGTCAATGCTCGGTGGCAGGAAGTTTGAAGACTGCCTCTTCCGATCGTCACGCGGCAAGATCATCCCGTATCGGTCGTTCCAATTTCAAGACCTCGGACGTCCTCCAATTGCGGACGTTGTCTTGGGCGCGAAGAATGAGACCCCCACGCCGGTAGTTGAGTCGATGCTTGCCCAGGCAGGACTGACTGACGTCAGGGTCTGGAGGTCAAGATCAACATATCGCTAGCCCAACCCGCGCGGACGCCTATCAAGGAACACCACCCAAGTGATTGATTCGTCATGGTGTATTCAGGCGGGCTTTTTGGTGGCGACCAGTTTCATTCCGATCTTGTTGGCGCCGGTCAGGGTGATTGACGCCGGCCAAGCGCATTCCGCCATCGCGAATCTCAACGCCAGAATCCGCGAGTTGACTCGTCGCGCACGGGATCGCCGGCTGAGCGACATCGTGCAAGCGTTGAAGACTGCCATGGCGCGGGGCTAGCCCATTTCGGCACCACCGGAGTATTGAGCCCGCTGCGCGAGATCGACCAACGGGTGCGACGGGTGACGCTGTTACGCATGGAAACAGCGGGGCGGCGCCGGATTCGTTTACCAACCCAAGCACTAGTAGAGTTGATCCGTGAAATTCACTGCCATTCGCCTGCTGCTCGCCACACCATGCGGCGTTGCAGATGCGCGTGGGGCCCGCGGGCCCGCCCGTGTTTTGCGCCATGCCTGTCGCGCCGCCGGCCAGCCGCCTGGCAGCGATCGCATGGATTCAGTCCACTAGCGCGCACACAAGCGCCGGGAGAGGTTCATATGGTTTCACCCGATGTTGATCGATTCTTTGCGGGCTCCATTCCGCAGCTCTACGAGCAATATCTGGTGCCATTGATCTTCGAGCCGTATGCTGCCGACCTCGCTGCCCGAGTAGCGCTGCGAAATCCGTCTTCGGTGCTCGAGATCGCCGCCGGAACCGGAGTCGTCACGCGTCGGCTTGCGAGCACTTTGGCGCCTCCGGTCGCAATCGTCGCGACCGACCTCAATCAGGCCATGCTCGATCAGGCCGCCTCCGTTGGCACGAGCCGTCCGGTCGAATGGCGCCAGGCCGACGCAACACAGCTTCCGTTTGCAGACGAATCCTTCGACGTGGTCGTCTGCCAGTTTGGCGTGATGTTCTTCCCGGACAAACCCAGGGCCTTCTCCGAAGCAAGGCGAGTGCTGCGTCCGGGCGGAGCGTTCATCTTCAACCTGTGGGACGGGATCGACCAAAACGAATTCGCCAACGTCGTGACGCTTGCGCTGGAGCCGCTGTTCCCGCTCGATCCGCCCCGGTTCCTGGCCCGCGTCCCGCACGGCTTTGGCGACACCGCGTTGGTCGCAAGGCAACTGTCCGATGGCGGTTTCGCTCGTGATCCCGAGGTGGTGGTGCTGGCGCAACGAAGCCGTGCGGCGTCCCCCGACATCCCGGCGATCGCGTATTGCCAAGGAACGCCGCTGCGAAATGAAATCGAGGCTCGTGGCCCCTCGCGTTTGCTCGAGGCCACCGATGCTGCGGCAGCCGCGATCAGGGAGCGCTTCGGGCACGGCGCAGTGGATGGCAAGATTCAGGCGCACATCATCACGGTCGCGCGGTAGCGGCCGGCATGCGCCGCCACCCTTCGCTCGAGCGATGCACCACCGGCCCACGCCGCAACACCAACCATGCCCTCATCCACCATTCGACGCGCAGCAGTTTCCGATGCCCCGGCGCTCGCGGAGCTTGCTGCGCGCACCTTCACCGAGACCTTTGCCGCCGACAACAGCCCGGAGGATCTCGACGCGCACCTTCGGTCTTCCTACGGCGTGGCGCAGCAGACGGCCGAACTCGAAGATCGGGATGCCATTGCGCTGTTGGCCTTCCAGGGCGAAGAACTTGCGGGCTTCGCGCAGGTCCGACGCCAGTCTGCCCCAGCCTGCGTGACCGGCGAGCGCCCGATCGAACTGCACCGTTTCTACCTGGCACGCTCCGCGCATGGCACGGGATTGGCGGCGCCGCTCATGCTTGCGGCACGCGCGGCCGCGCAGGAACTCGGAGGCCTTCACCTGTGGCTCGGTGTCTGGCAGCGCAACCCGCGAGCCATCGCCTTCTACCTCAAGGCGGGTTTTGTGCAGGTCGGCAGCCACGTTTTCATGGTGGGCAGCGACCCGCAGACGGATTGGGTGCTGGTCAGCCCGCTGTCACATCAGCCGGCAAGTGCGGCCTGAGTTGCGCGCGCCGACCCGCTCCGACAAGGCCGCCCGCCTAGCGCCGCCGCGTGGTGATCCCTGCCAGCGGCGGAAAATGCGTCAGCCACCACTGGCCAGCGCCAGTTCGGCCATGCGCAGTGCGCCCTGCAATGAACCCGCACCCGCGATGAAGCGGGCGTTGTGGCAGAACACCGCGTCGGCCACGCCACACACCGCCGCCAGCTCCGCGTCACGCAGGCCGGCCCACTGCCGCGGCAGGTCCTTGCGGGCGACGAACGAATTCGGTTTCACCGTCACGACATGGACCTGGAACTGGTTGTCGGTCGAATCCGGGTACACCACGAACATCACCTCGGGCATTTCCACACCCACGACCTCGGCCCATGGCAGGCCGGCGCGTGGCATCACGAGCACGGCGCCGCCAAACGCCCGCTCGGCGTTACGCACCAGTTGGGCGCCCTGGTGCCTGGCACGCAGCTGGTCCAGCGACGCCACGACAAACAAGGTGGTGACTTCCATGGCTTTGCGGAAGTTGGCCAACGCGGCGGGCCCGTCCCGGTCGGCGATCGCCGGGCTGTCCCAGGTCGGGTTGAATTGCGCCAGCAGGGCCGACAGGCCGAAGATCCCCGGCGCACCGTGCGACGCGCCGGTGTCGGCCCGGTCCAGGTGCTGCACCAGCTCGACGTCGAGGTCGGCCGCCACGGCGCTGCACAACGCCTGGTCGTCCAGCGCGAACAGACGCTGCACGAGCTGGGCGCCGACGGCCTCCCAGACCAGGCCCGCGCTGGCGTAGACGACACCATTGGGCCGCGCCCCCGTGAATCCGCGCTGGTGGTGGTCGAAGCGCCCGCGCGCCGGGTCCCATTCGCCACCCACATCGACCGTGAAATCCGCGCTGGCAACCGTGTGTGCGTCGCGCGTGCGCACCAGTTCGGCGCCGGGGTGCAGCAGCATCAGCACGGCGACGCCAAACACGTCGTCGGCATGGAAGCTGCCGTTGTGGGTTGTTATGCGGATCGGGGTGGTGGTATCGATGGCAGGGTTCATGGTGGGGTCCGTCGGGTGGGTCTGGGCGCCGGCCACGCGGCCTGCGCCGGGTGGCAGGGCAATCAGCCGCGGCCGAACAACTTCTTGATCAAGGCCATGGGCGCTGCGCGCGTCGCCTGCACCCGGACATGTCCACCGCACTATATCGGTTGGGGCAGGGTCCGCCGCGGGGTCGGGCGGCGCAGGTCGTCGCCAATGGGCGCCGCTTTGCTGACGCAGCGGCCCGCCGATACCGGCGGGTACCGGATACAGGGTTTCTCCGTAGGCCAAACTCCGCCTGGATGTAAAGCGTCTTACATACATGCCGTGGCAACGGCGCTAAATTCGGGTACCCGCTCGCGCACCAGTTCGCATGCGCCCGTGGGGATCCACCGACCCGTGTTGCCCCGAGGAGACCCGCATGAGAACCCAACGCCGCCGCATCCTTTGCATCACCGCCCAACTGGCGCTGGCGGCCGTTCTGGCCGCGCCGGCGCTGCCGGTCTTGGCCGCGGACTACACCGGCCCGGTCAAGGTGCTGGTCGGATTTCCGCCTGGCGGCGCCACCGATGTGGTGGCGCGGCTGCTGGCCGACAAGCTCAAGGACATACTCAACCAGCCGGTGCTGGTGGACAACAAGGGCGGCGCCGGCGGCATGATCGCCACCCAGCAGCTCAAGGCCTCGCCGGCCAACGGCTCGACCGTGATGCTGACCATCGACCACTCGCACGTGGTCGTTCCGCTGACCTTCAAGGCGCCGGGTTACGACCCGTTGAAAGACTTCACTCCGCTGGCCGGCGTTGCGAGTTACTTCAATGCGCTGGCGGTGTCGTCGACGCTCAATGTCAAGACCATGCCGGAGTTCGGCGCATGGCTCAAGGCCAATCCGGGCAAGGCCAATTTCGGCGTGCCGGCGGCCGGCAGCGTGCCGCAGTTCGCGGCGTTGGTGGTGGGCAAGGCGCTGGGCGTGACCAACCCGGTGGTGGTGGCCTACCGCGGCGGCGCGCCGCTGGTGCAGGACCTGCTGGCCGGCCAGATTCCCGCGGGTATCGGTTCACTGACCGAATACATCGAGTACCACCGCACTGGCAAGATGAACGTGCTCGCGATTTCGGGCACCACGCGCAGCAAGGTCGCGCCCGAAATACCGACCTTCCAGGAACTCGGCCTCAAGGGCCTGGACAAGAACCCCTGGCTGGCCTTCGTCGGCCCCAAGGACATGCCCAGGGAGTTCGTCGACCGCTTCACGCGCGCGGTGGCGGTGGTGCTGAAGAACCCCGAGGTGGTGGAGCGGCTGGCCAAGCTGGGCAACGAGATCAGTTACGCCAGCCCCGAGCAGCTGCAGGAATGGATCAGCTCGGCCACGGCGCACTGGGCGCCCGTGATCAAGGAGTCCGGCTACGAGCTGCAGTAAGGAGCGGCCGAGCCCGACCCGAGCGGTGTGGTGATCCACGCAACCCGCAATCGTTGCCCGCCACCATGACAACCTCCCCGGTCCATGCCACCACCCGAGTCTGCCTGGCTTCGGTCGCGCAGGCGCTGGCGCACCTGGGCACCGGCGCCGGCTTGTCGCGCTGGAACCTGGGGCTGTGGAACTGCCGCGAAGTCGAGCCCGGGCTGTTCACGGGCGAGTCGCTGTTCGACGGAGCGACCGGATGGGCGCGGGTTTCGGTGGATGCGGAGCGCGGCCTGGTCGATTACCTGGTCGGCAACGACCGATCGTCGCTGGCGCCGCGTATCCGGGCCAGTGCCGTCGACGGCGCGGCCCTGGGTTATGCGCCGGGCACCTGCCTGGTGACGCTGCAGGCCTGGCGCAGCGCCGGCATGCAGGACCAGCGCTGGGCCCGGCTGGTGCACAGCCACGAGACCGAGATCGAGCTGATCCAGGCGCAACTGGCAGCCGGCCAGCCGGCGCTGCCTTCGACCCCCGGCCCCGGCGCGCCGGTGGCTGCGGTGCGACAGCGCCGGTTCATCTCCAGCGGTTCGCCGTGGGAGGAACTGGCCGGTTATTCGCGCGCCGTCGTGGATGGCGACTGGGTGTTCGTGTCCGGCACCGTCGGGCAGGATTTCGCGACCCTGGCCATGGCCGACTCGGCGCTGGCGCAGGCCGAACAGGCGCTCGACACCATCGAACGTGCGCTGGCGCAGGCCGGCGCCACGCTGGCCGACGTGCTGCGCGTGCGCGTTTTCGTGCCGCAGCGCGACGATGTCGCGGACGTGAGCGCGGTGCTCAAGCGGCGCCTGGGCGCGGCGCGACCCGCCAACACCACCGTGTGTTGCCCGCTGGCGGTAGCCGGCGCCCGGGTCGAGATCGAGGTGACGGCCAGACTGCCCGCGTCCGCCACGAGATGAATCCGAAGCCACCGGCATGCGCGTGACTTCGACCCGGGTCGCGGCTGC
>JANMYG010000116.1:0-1839 GCA_031381865.1 Betaproteobacteria bacterium
GTGTTGGTGCCGAGGAAGATCGTGTAGCCGTCGGCCGGCGCCTGCTTGACGGCCATGGCGGCGATCACGCCGTTGGCGCCGGGCTTGTTGTCGATCAGCACCGGCTGGCCGAAGGCGGCCGTGAGGGCTTCGGCGAAAAAACGCGCCGTGGTGTCCGAGCCGCTGCCGGGTGAAGTCGGCACCACGATCTTGAGCGCGCGGGTCGGAAAGGCGGCGGTCTGCGCGAACACGGCCGTGGCCGTGGCCATTGCGGTGGCGACGGCCAGCAGGAACGTCGTGAGTGGTCTGGTTGCTTGCATGTTTTCCTCGGGTACTTGATTCAGGAGCCGCACGGCCTTCGGGTGGCGTCACCCGGCCGGCTTGAAACGCGCGATGGCGGTGCCGCCTTCGTGCTCGATCACCAGTTGCAGCCGCTGGTCGATCTTCAGGGTTTCAGCATCGGCGACGCCCACCACGCTGCTGATCAGCCGCGGCCCCTCGTCGAGTTCGACCACCGCCACGTTGTACGGCAGCCGCTGCGCGAACGCCGGATGGAAGGCGACGTGGTAGACCACCCAGCTGATCAGTTTCGCGCCGCCTGCGGCCTTTTCCCAGCGCCACTGTTCGCCCAGGCAGGACGGGCACTCGCTGCGCGCCGGCAACCAGGCGTGGCCGCAGTTGCAGCGCTGGAACGACAGCGCGCCTTGCGCCAGGTCGTCCCAGTAAGGTGTGTTGAGCGCGTCGCGCTCGGGCACGGGCACCGTGGTGTCGCTGGTTTCCATGGTCCTAGTTCCCGAGCAGCAAAGTGGAATGGGTGTGCATGATCCCGCCCTGGTTGCTGACCGCGCATTTGGCGGCGCCCTTGACCTGGTTCACACTGTCGCCGCGCATCTGGCGCACACCTTCGATCACGAGTTGCAGGCCCGGCATGCCGGTTTCCGACAACAGGCCACCCGAGGTGTTGATCGGCAGTTCACCGCCGATCTCGATGCGCCCGCCCTCGACGAAACTCCCGCCCTGCCCCTTGGCGCAGAAGCCATAGGACTCCAGCGTCATGAGCGCGGCGATCGTGAAGCAGTCGTAGATCTGCGCCACATCGATGTCCTTGGGGCCGATGCCGGCCATCCTGAACGCCGTCTGCGCCGACACGGTGGCCGCGGTGGTCGTGAGATCGGCGCGTTGCGCGACATCCCACGAGGTCTGGCCCTGGCCAAAACCCAGGATCGGCACCGGTTTCGCGATGCCGAGCTCCCTGGCGCGTTGCGCGCTCATCACGACCACCGCCGCCGCGCCGTCCGATACGAGGCAGCAGTCGTCGCGGCGCAGCGGCGCAACGATCAGGCGCGACTCGCGGTACTGTTCGAGCGAGAGCGGCTTGCGCAGCTGCGCGTTCGGATTGGCCGCGCCGTGTTTGCGACAGGCCACGGCGACGGCGCCGAGCTGGTCGCTGGTGGTGCCGAACTGCCCCATGTGGCGGCGCGCGAGCATGGCGTAACCGGCCGGAACGCTGAACCAGCCATGGATGCTGTCGTCGCCCCAGGCTTTTTCATAGGCCTGGCGCGAGCCGGTGGCCGGGTTGTCGGCCAGGCAGACGACCGCGATGTCGCACTGGCCGGCGTCGATCGCCATTGCCGCGAAACTGATCATGCCGATATTGCTGGCGCCGCCGTGGTCCCAGACGCCGCCGATGCGCGGCACCATGCCCAGCGCCTCGGCGAGTTTCTGCGCGTACATCATCTCGAACTTCGAGGTCGGGGCCTTCACGAACAAGCCGTCCACGCGGCCTTTCTCTATGCCCGCGTCGGCCAGCGCCTTGCGGATCGCCTCGACGTTGAGCGACACGGTGCTGCGCCCGGCCAG
>JANMYG010000132.1:0-3006 GCA_031381865.1 Betaproteobacteria bacterium
TGACGAAGCAGCAGACGGATATCAAGGCGACCATGACGATCGAGTCCTACGAGGACGTCACCGTGCCGGCGGGTACTTTCAAGGCATTCAGAGTGCGTTATGTGGACTCCACGGGCGTTGAAACAGTGAGTTGGTACAGCCCGGACGGAGGCACATGGGTGAAGAGTCAGGCCAAGCGCAACAGCAGTTTTCCTGCCGGTGCGGGAACACAGGATCTTGACTTGCTTTCCTACAGCCTCAAAAAGTGATTTCGGCCGTCAAGATGACGGCAAGTGTGACCGAGAAATTGGGATCGGTCGCACTTTCACCGGCGGGTTGAAGAAACGCGCTGCGTGATCGGCTTCACGGAGGCGTTGCAACGCCTGGACGCGCTCAACGTGGTGGCCAGCCCGTCCGGCCTGTCGCCTCACCTGTTGGAAAAAAATGTCTGGGTAGTCTGGTCGCTGCGCCATCACTTTGCCGGTCCCGATGCCGCCCATCTCGTGTTCAAGGGTGGCACATCATCGCGGTTGACCTGGTTCGCGGCGCGAATGCTCCAACATGCTAATAATCTGGTTGCAAATAGTACTGACGAAGTATATATTTCGTATGAACGTCTGAGGGAGCAGCATTATGTCAAAAGAAGCGGTTTTCACCATGAAGCTGGAGCCAGAGCTACGTGCTGATTTCATTGCTGCCACGGAGGCTGCGCGCAGGCCAGCGTCCCAAGTGCTGCGCGAATTGATGCGCGAGTTTGTCCAACGCCAGCGCGAAGCGAAGGAGTATGACGAATTCCTGCGCGGCAAAGTTACGGCGGCACGAACCTCGATGCAGGCCGGCCTGGGCCACGCCAACGAAGAGGTTGAAGCCGAATTCGCCGCACGTCGTGCCGGCGTGACAAGACGGACGTGAAAGTTCTGTGGACACCGGAAGCGCTGCAAGACCGCCTCGATATTTGGGAGTACATCGCCGCTGACAATCCGATCGCGGCATCGCGAATGGACGAGCTTTTCAGCGAAGCGGCAGCCAGGCTGGCTGACCATCCCAATCTCGGCCGTGCCGGCAGGATTGCCGGCACGCGTGAGTTGGTCGCGCATGAAAACTACCGTCTGGTCTACGAAATCGCGCATGAAACCGTCTGGGTGCTGGTCCTCATCCACACCGCCAGGCAGTGGCCACTCGCGCGCAAATGAGCGTCAGGGCAACGCGCCTGCAAGCTCACTTCCATTTGAGGGCGGCCGGCGTGCCTGGTGAGCTTTCAACGATGGCGCGTACCACGCTAGCCTTTGCGGCGATACATCACCTTTGCGATGTACCAACCCATCGGCTTCCCGCGCGGCGAAGCCTGCCGGTGCAAGCCGGTCAAGGGCCGAATCTGCGAAACTTCGCGGATCCATCCACTGCGGGAAGCTGCGCCATGCTGACCATCCACCACCTGGGCATCTCACAATCCGAACGCATCGTCTGGCTGTGCGAGGAACTGGGCCTTGCCTACGAACTCAGGCGTTATGAGCGCGACCCGGTGACCCGCCTGGCGCCGCCGCAATACCAGCAACTGCATCCGTCGGGAACCGCGCCGGTGATCACCGACGGCGCCTTGGTGCTGGCCGAGTCAGGCGCGATCGTCCAGTACATCCTTGCCCGGTACGGCGGCGGGCGCCTGGCCCCGGCGCCGGACCATCCGGACTTCGCGCAGTATCTGTTCTGGTTCCACTACGCCAACGCCAGCCTGCAGCCGATCTTGAGCCGCAATTCGGCCATGCGCCGGCTCGACCCGGCGCCTGACCACCCGGCCCTGGTCTGGGCCCGAGGCCGCATGGAGCGCGCGCTGGCAATGGTCGAGGCGCGATTGAGCGTGGCGAGCAACCTTGCCGGCGACACATTCACAGCGGCCGACATCATGGCCGTGTTTTCGCTGACGACGATGCGGGTTTTCTTGCCGTACGACCTGGCACCGTATCCGCATATCCTGGCGTACTTGCAACGGGTCGGCCAACGCGAGGCCTACCAGAGGGCGATGCACAAGGCAGACCCCGGCTTCACACCGCTGCTGACCTGATCCGTCTGCGCCGCTGGCGCGATGACTGCGCGCACGGCTATTACCCGGCACGCCGATGCCATGGCTGATCACGCCCAAGCCAATGCGCGACTTTGCACCGCATCCATTGCCAGACAGTACGGCCTGGTTGCCGATGCAGGAGCGATTCACGTCATACGGCGGCATTCTCAGTGTTGTCGATCCGTCGGCGATTTAGGTCGCGAGCACGGACGTGGCCCAGCCTGGGTCAAACGGTCGTCGGCAACAACACACCAGGTGCTTTCGCGGTGTCAGTTCGGCAAGGCAGAACTGGCGCCACGCCGCAACTATTTCGCCACGCAAGAAAAGGCCGAGCTTTGACCCATCAGAGCATCCATTCGCATATTCTGCCAATAGCCCTCAAGGAGATCGAAATGCCTACCCCTGGACCGTTGTCCGATCGCGCCCGTCCGACGGCTCGCAGCGCCGCACTCTTCCACCCCGCGTAATGGTGTGTTGGCCGGCGCGCGCATTCCCCCGCGAACCGATTTCAGGGACATTCACCTCAGTCGCCGCGACACCGCGTCGACAGGCAAGAAAACCAGGCTGAAGTATTCCCGTGCGTCGCATCACGCTCAACGACCACCACCACCACCACCACCACCGAGGTCACCACCATGGGCCGTGCCTACTCCGACATCGCTTTCACCCCGACGGTCCGGGCTGTGCAGACCCGCCTGGGCAGCCGCTCCGGCTACGCGCCGCTGGACCTCAGCGACGACCGGCGCGATGCGCTGGGCGCCGGCGAAGCGGCGTTCATCGAGGCGCGTGACGGCTTCTACCAGGCCACGGTCAGCGAAACCGGCTGGCCCTACGTGCAATTTCGCGGTGGTCCGGCCGGCTTCCTGAAGGTGCTTGACGCCAGGACCATCGGTTACGCCGATTTCCGCGGCAACGTGCAATACATCAGCGTCGGCAACCTGCACGGCAACGACCGCGTTTCGATCATC
>JANMYG010000163.1:0-4824 GCA_031381865.1 Betaproteobacteria bacterium
AGCGGCAGGAATTCCGCCGCCTTGAAGGCCGGCATGATGACCAGCCGGGCGGCGCAACGCACCATCGTGGCCACCAGCGCCACCAGGCCGGTGACATGGCTCAGCGGCACGGCGGCGATCGACACATCGGACGCCGTCAGCACCATCGCGGTCTCGAAATGCATGGTCGAGTGCACGATGCCCAGGTGCGTCAGCGTGGCGCCCTTCGGGTTGCCCGTGGTGCCGGAGGTGTACATGATCGCCGCGACGTCTTCCTCGTGCACGCGGGCCGGCGAATTGGCTGCCGTGGCCGCGAGCACGGCGCCGAACTCCTCGGAGCCGGCGCAGGCGCCCACCGACACGCGCGCCCGCACCGACGGCACGTCGGCCGCGGCTGGCAGCCGGTCGGCCAGGTCGGCGTCATGCACGATCAGCGCCGCCGCACAGTCGTTGATCATGTAGGCCAGGCCGGGCGTCTGTTCGCGGATGCTGATCGGCACGGCGATCGCGCCGAGGTGGGTGATCGCGAACAGCGTGGTCACGAATTCGCTGCGGTTGCCGATCAGCATGGCGACCCGGTCGCCGGCGCGGATGCCGCGCAGCGCCAGACCTGCCGCCAGGCGCGCCGACAACCCGTGCAGTTCACGCCAGCACAGGCGCTCGTCCACGCAGACGATGGCTTCGCCTTCGGGCAAACGCGCCGCCGCCTCCGCCAGCAGCGCAAACAGGCTGGCCGGGCGTTCGGAAAAGCAGCGCACCACGCGGTCGCCGTAATGCGCCTCCAGCCGCGTCGCGGGCCAGGTGTCGTCCCATCGTGCCATGTCAGCAGTCCTTGTCAGTTGCCGGCGCGCGGCGGCGATTGGTCCATGAACTCGGCGCCGCGGCGCGCGAAGGCGGCGCTCAGGGCCCCGACTTCGGCGGCGTTTTCGGCCGCGGCATTGCCGGCGGCGGCGCGCACCGCGATGCCTTCGAAAATGACCGCCAGCCGGAACAACGCGAACGCGAAGTGGAATGCGGTGACGCCGTCCTTGCGGCCGCTGTGCCGGTAGTACTGCGCCAGATATTCGTCCTGCGCCGGTATGCCCAGTTGCGCCAGGTCGAGCCCGCGGATGCCACCGTACTCCGCAGGCAGCGTGTGGTACGCGATGCAGTTGAACGCCACGTCCGCCAGCGGGTGGCCCAGCGTGGACAACTCCCAGTCGAGCACGCCGACCACGCGCGGCTCGGTCGGATGGAACATCAGGTTGCCGAGCCGGAAATCCCCATGGCTGATGGTGGTCTCGGACTCGTCAGGAATGTTCTGCCCCAGCCAGACGATGAGCCGTTCGACATCGGGGTTCTCGCGCGTGCGCGCGCTCTGCCACTGCCGGCTCCAGCGCGCGAGCTGGCGCGTGAAGTAGCTGCCGGGCCGGCCGTAGTCGGCCAAGCCGATGGCGGCCCAGTCGACCTTGTGCAGGCGCGCCATCACCTGCGCCATGGCGAAATAGATGGCGCGCCGCTCGGACGGCTCCATGCCGGGCAGCGCGTAGTGCGGGAACACCCGCCCCTGCAGCCGCTCCATCAGGTAAAACGGCGTGCCCACGATGTCGCGTTCAGCGTGGTACAGCAGCATGGCGGGCACCGGCACGTCGGTGGACGCGAGCGCCTGCATGACGCGGTATTCGCGGTCCACCGCATGCGCCGACGGCAGCAGGTTCGCCGGCGGCTGCTTGCGCAGCACCAGCGCGCGGTTGTCGAAGCTCACGAAATAGGTCGGGTTGGACTGGCCGCCGCCGATGCGCTCGAGCCGCATCTTCCCCTGCAGGCCAGCCACCGCACCCTTGACGAAGGCTTCCAGACGCTCCGGATCAAAGTCCATCTTGTTCCCACCATGGATAAAACGACGGCATGTCGGAGCAGCTGGCCCGGAAGTCGGGGCGCCGCTTGTCGCGGAACGCATCGTCGGCGCTGGCGCGCTCGAAGCCGTCGACCAGTTCGTCCGCCATTTCGACCGTGAAGGCGTTGAGGCGTTCCGGACGGTTCAGGCGCAGCGTCAGGATGCCCTCGTGCACGCTGGTGGCGATGGTCTGGTAGTTCACGCCATGCTCCACATCACAAGGCGCCGATGGCGCGCCCCACCGGCCAGAAGGTGCCGCCGCTCGTGACGCCACCGTCGACCGCGATGTCGGCTCCGGTCACGTACGAGGCGTGCGGCCCGAGCAGAAACAACAGCACCTCGGCGATCTGCCCGGGCGCGGCCATGTGTCGCATCGGGATGATCGACTGCAGCGCCTGGTACAAGGCCTGGTTGCTGCGGATCATCTCGGTATCGACCACGCCGGGGCAGACGCAGTTGACCCGGATACCGGCCGCGGCCAGTTCCAGCGCGGCGCTCTTGGTCAGGCCGCGCAGCGCCCATTTGCTGGTCGAATAAGCGGCCGAGTAATAACCGGTCATGCCCACGGTGGACGAGATGTTGACGATCGACGCGCCGGCGCGCATCAGCGGCGCCAGCGCGCGGATGCCCAGGAAAGCGCCGGTCAGGTTGACGCGCAGCACCCGCTCCCATTCTTCGAGCGCGGCCTTGGTCACGGTACTGCGCGGCCCCGTGATGCCGGCGTTGTTGACCAGGCCGGCCAGGGGCCGGTCGCCGGCGCGGACTTGCTGCGCCACCTGCTCCCACGACTCGGGCAGCGCCACGTCGAGTTCCAGGCAGGCCAGCGTGCCACGGTGCCCGGGCGCGGACTGGCGCAACTCCTGCCACGCGGGGTCACTCGCGCTCAGGTAGTCCATCACGTAGACGTGCGCCCCGGCCTGCAGCAACATGCCGGCGATGGCGGCGCCCTGCCCGCGTGCACCACCGGTCACCACCGCGGCCTTGCCGATCCAGTAATCATCCATGGGAGGTCCCTGTGAGGTGCATGGTTGCCGCCTGCCGCACTACGCGGCGCTCTCTATATCCAGGTCGAGCAACAACCAGATCGCCGCCTTCTGCCAATGCAGCCCCGGACGCAGCGTCGCGTAGACGCCGCCGGCAAGCGCTTCGGGCGCGACGAACTTGAGCGCCAGCAATCCGGGTACCTCGTAGCGCCGCACCGGCCCCGGCACGACGCGGTTGAGCGCCTGGCGCACCACATCGGCGTCGAGCGCGCGCTCCAGGGTCGCGTACGCTGCCGCGTCGCGTGCGACCAGCGTCAGGTCGAGCACGTCGCCCTTGTCGCCGGCCCGTCCGCAGGCCAGGTCGCCGACCCTCATGACCGGCTCCATTCGATCTCGGGTTGCACCAGCGTGTGCGCGATGAAGCCGTCGAGCACCTCGATGCGCGGCCGGCGTTCGCTGCGCACGCTGCAGCCGCCCGCCGGGCCGGACAGCGTCAGCGCATACACCTCGTCCTCGATCACCTGCGCGGCCTCGGCATCGGCACAACGCGCCGACACGTGCACCCGCAGCTCGGCCGGCGGCGCCACCGTGGGTGCCGACCCGGCGCGCAGGATCGAGTCGATGCCCACCAGGTCGATCGCGATGTCGGCGTCGGCCCAGTCGGACAGGCGCAGGCGCAGGCATTCCGCCGCGCGCTGCGCCCGCGCCATGGCGCCGGTGCCGGCAAAACCGATTTCGGCGTCGGCGATGAAGCCGGGCAACTCCAGGAAACCCGCGACCTTGAGCGTGGGCGGTGGCCCGAGCGAGGCGGCGCCCGACATGTGCACCCGGTTGCGCCCCAACTGCTCGAAGCGGATGCCGGTGAAATCGAGCACCAGGTCCGGCGTGGCGTAACGCGCCGGGTCGTGCACCTCGTACAACAGCTGCAAGGTGCAGGTCCGGGCGTCGAGCAGCCCGGGTGCGTCGTCGAGCAGGGTGATCTCCGCACTGCCGTCGGCGTACACATGCGCCAGTGGATAACCGAGCCGGGCGTAGTCGGCGGCGCCCAGCAGGGCCTGCCCGATCGGGTCGAAATTGCCGCCCGTCAGCTGTCCGGCGCATTCGAGCAGGTGGCCCACGGCGATGGCGCCCGCCAGCGCGCTTGCGCCGGCATCGAGGTGGTTCATCGCGGCCGCCGCAAACAGGGCCGAGTCGGCGACGCGCCCGGTCACGACCACGTCGGCGCCGTTGTCGAGCGCCGTCGCCAGCGCCCCGGCGCCAAGGTAGGCGTGGGCGCCCAACAGCTTGCCCGCCACCGGCCGCACCCAGGCGACCTGTTCGCGCAGGTGCATCACGTCGTCGCCCGACACGGCGGCCACGCGCATGCCGGGGCAACCCAGCTCGGACGCCAGTTGCGCGATGGCCTGGCCGGCCGCGCGCGGATTGGCGGCCCCGAGGTTGGAGACGATCCGGCAGCGGTTGGCCGCGGCCGCCGGCAACAACGGCGTGAGGCGGCGGCGCAAGCGCGGATCGGCGCCGGCGCGCGCATTGTCGGCGCGCGCCTTGAGCGCCGGCACCAGCGTGCGTTCGGCCAGGCATTCGAGCACCACGGTGTCGACCTTGCCCGAGGCGGCCAGCGCCACCGCGGGGTCGATGCGGTCGCCGGCAAAACCGGCACCGGCGCCGATGCTGCAGACGATCCTGTTGCTGGCGACCATCGCGCTACAGGCCCATGTAGGAACGCTGCACATCGGGGTCGCGCAGCAGGTCTTCGCCACGCCCGGCTTTCAGGATGCCACCGTGCTCGATGACATAACCACGCTCGCACAGGCGCAGCGCGTTGCCCACGTTCTGCTCCACCAGCAGCACCGACAGGCCCTTGGTCTTGACCAGCGCGCTGACCATCTCGAACACCTTGTCGACCATGATCGGCGCCAGCCCGAGCGAGGGTTCGTCGAGCATCAGCAGCTTGGGCAGGGCCATCATGGCGCGCGCCACCGCGCACAT
>JANMYG010000222.1:0-5823 GCA_031381865.1 Betaproteobacteria bacterium
TGCAGCACCGGCACTGTGGCCTTGGGCGAGATCGCGCGCAGGGCCTGCGGCTTGTCGCGCAAGGCGACCTCGCGCACCACCACTTCGACGCCGGCGTAACGCAGGGCCATGCGCACGCGAATCGCGTACGGGCAACGGCGAAAGGAATACAGCAGCGGCAGTGCGACGGCGTTCACGGCGCTCCGGCACAGATCGAGCCCGACTGATGCAGTGCGAGGACCATTCGGGGAACACCGCGCAACCGGCTTTGCCGGGGCGCTGGTGTTGCCCCCTTGAGGGGGGAGACGGCTACACGCAGTGAGCCGTAACAGGGGTGTTTCAATTCAGGTCGGAACAAAACGCAGCGCCGCGACCGGCGGCAGGTCGCGCGACACCGCGTGCCACGCGGCCCCCGCATCGCCGCTGACCCACAGGGCCCCGGTAGTCGATGCCATGGCCAGTGTCTGCCCGTCGGCGCTGACATCCAGCGCGTGGCGGTAGACCAGGTGGCAGGCATGGTCTTGTGGCAGGCCGGCGCCAAAAGCCTGGAAACTCGCGCCGCCGTCGTCGGTGCGCGTGACCCGCATTTTTCCGTCCACCGGTATCCGCACCGCATCGGAGTGCGCCGACACGAACCAGGCCCGCTGCGCATTGTGCGGATCACAGGCAACTGCAAAACCGAACGCCGACGGCGCCGGGGCGGCGACCGGTTGCCAGCTTTGCGCGCCATCGACCGAACGGTAGATGCCGCAGTGGTGCTGCACCCACAAGGTCGACGGGTCGGACGCGCACTGCACCATGCAATGCGGATCCTGGATGTTGCCGTCCAGCACCCGCTCCTCGGGCATGAAGTCGGCCCGCATGCCGGTGGCGCTCAGGGCCCAGGTCGCGCCCGCGTCACGGGTCTGCCAGACACCGCCACAAGAAACCGCCATGGTCACATGGCGCGCATCGCGCGGGTCGACCAGGATCGAATGGATGCCGGCATGGTCATAACCACCACCCATCCAGTCGCGCCGACGCGGCTCTTCCCACATCGGTGTGTTCAGCTGCCAGCTCAGGCCACCGTCCGCCGAGCGGAACAGGCCGGCCGGAATACAACCGGCCCACAACGTCCCCGGCTCGGAACGGCCGCCGGCGGCCAGCGCCCAGACCATGTCCACGCTCCACGGTGTGGTGTCGTCGGCCCACGGCCCGTCGGCCGGTTTGGTCGGGAACGCCGGCGCGGCGATGTCCTGCCAGTGCGCCCCCTGGTCGATGCTCTTGCGCATCTTCACGCCGAAATGCCCCATGCGCAGCGCGCAGTACCAGGCACCGTCGCGCGCGTCGGCCAGCACCTGGGTCACCGGCTCGCCGGGAAAATGGTGCGCCGCGATGTCCCAGCGCGTGTTGTCCCCGCGCACCACCAACAGGCCCTTGCGGCTGGCTACAAGTACTGTGTGCATCACGCTTTTCCTTTCATGCGGTTGGTGAACGGTAGCCGTCAGCCACCGGACAAGGCCTGGATCACCAGCACCCGGTCGCCGGCGACCAGCGGCTGGTCCAGATGGCGCCGGTCCTGCACCATCGTCTGGTTGACGAACACGGCCACGTGTTTGCGCACCGTGCGCTGGTCGTCGAAAACATAATGCGCCAGCGCCGGCGCCGCAGCCAGGGCGGCTTCGAGCACCGCGCGCAGGCTGCCGGCGGCCACCGATTGCGGTGCGCAATCCACGTGGCGGCGCAGGCTGGCGGCGAATTCAACCCTGACCATGGCCAAAACCATACATCCGATCGGGGGCTCAGTCCACCAGGCTCGCGTACACCAGGTTGCGGAACAACTGGCGGTAATAGGCGCGCTGGTTGGGTGCCTGGACCATCATCACGGCGAACATGTCCTCGGCCGGGTCGACGAAGAAACTGGTGCCGCCCATGCCGCTCCAGTAATAGGTGCCGACCGAACCCGGCACCGCCGTGACACCCAGCGCCATGCGCACGGCAAAACCCAGGCCGAATCCCTCCCCCGGGTCGAGCAGGCTGGCGCGCGACGGAATGCGGCCCATGTGGTCGGTGGTCATGTAGTCCACGGTGCGCGGACCGAGCAGCCGCACATCGTCGAGTTGTCCCTTGTTGAGCAGAAACTGCAGGAAACGCGCGTAGTCCATCGCGGTCCCGACCATGCCGCCGCCACCCGACTCCATGGCCGGCGGCTCGCGCACGTCGACCATCTTCATCTGGACGCCACCGTCGGGGTCCCTGGCAAAGGGCTCGGCGATGCGGCCGTGGTGCGCGGGCGGCACGAAGAAGCCGGTGTCCGCCATGCCCAGCGGCGCCAGGATCTGCTCGCGCAGGAATGCGCCCAGCGTCTGGCCGCTCAGCACTTCCACCAGCCGGCCCAGCACATCGGTGGCGCGGCTGTATTCACCCACGCTGCCGGGCTGGAACATCAACGGGATGTCCGCCAGGGCGCGCGTGAAAGCCGCGTTGTCGCGGCCGGGCGCGCGGATGTTGACCTGGCGTTCGCGGTAGAGCCGCTGCACCGCGGATTCGCCGGAGAACTCGTAGGTCAGCCCCGCCGTATGGCGCAGCAGGTCCTGCACCGTGACCGGCCGGTCGAGCGGCTGCAGCGTCACCACCCCGTCGCGCTCGACCGCCACGCGCTGGTGCGCGAACTCGGGCAGGTACTGGGCGATCGGGTCGCCCAGCAACAGCTGCCCCTGTTCCATCAGCATCATCACCGCCACCGAGACGATCGGCTTGGTCATGGAATACAGCCGGAAGATCGCGTCGCGCGGCATCGCGATCGACGCCTGCGGGTCTTGCGCGCCCAGGCTCTCGAACAGGCCGATTCTTCCGTGCCGCGCCACGATCACGACCGCGCCCGGCAGTCGCCGGCGGTCGATTTCGGCCCGCAGGATATTGACGAGATTGGCGCTGCGCTCGGCGCACAGGCCGAGTTCGGCGGGCCGGGACATGGGCAATGGTTGTGTGGCTTGTGTCGTGGTCATGGGTATGGCGGGTTGGCGTGCCGCGCCATGCCCTTTCGGACAACCCGGCACGCTGAGGCCCCGAGTTTGCCGCATCCGCATGCCAGGCGGCAAGTCGCGCCGGTCGGTTGCGCGCGCACAACTCTTACACTGGCCTGGAACCCGGCCTGGACACCCCGATCAGGAGCATTGTTTCCATGTGGCTGCGCAATTGCTGGTACGTCATCGCCTGGGACCACGAAATCCCGCTCGCCGAGTCGCCCGAACTTTTCAGCCGCACCGTGCTGGGCGAGCCGGTGCTGGTCTACCGCACCGCCGACGGCGCGTTCGTGGCCCTTGAAGACCGCTGCTGCCACCGCCTGGCGCCCTTGTCCAAGGGCCGGCGCGAGGGCGACTGCGTGCGCTGCGGTTACCACGGGCTCAAGTTCAACCCGCAGGGCCGATGCATCGAGGCGCCCGGCATCGCGATCGTGCCGCAGCAGGCGCGCGTCAAGACCTACCCGGTTGCCCTCAAGAACAAGTGGGTGTTCGTCTGGATGGGCGACCCGGCCCAGGCCGACCCGGTGCTGTTGCCCGACAACTTCTCCTGCGACCACCCGGACTGGCGCAACCGCCCCGGCTACCTGCACTACGACACACCCTACCTGCTGATCTGCGACAACCTGCTGGACTTCTCGCACCTGAGTTACGTGCACGAGAAAACGCTCGGGGGCTCGACGCAGATCGCGCAGGCGGTGCCGACCATCGAGAAGGTAGCCGGCCCGCGCGCCGATTGGCCGCAGATCGGCATCAAGGTGTCGCGCCATGTGCCCAACGTGCCGGCGCCGCCGTTCTACCAGCGCTTTCGCAGCTTCGACACGGCGCTGGACCGCTGGTTCGTGTACGAGTTTCTGCTGCCCGGGACGCTGCTGATGCATTCGGGCGGACGCCCGGTGGCCGACGCGCCGGGTGACCTGAGCCGCGCGGTGCGCCTGCACAGTTGCCAGACGCTGACGCCCGAGACCGAAACCAGCACCCATTACTTCTTCCAGCAGTCGCACCCAGCCGACCAGGGCGACGCCAGCGTCACCGAGTCGATCTACAACAGCCTGATCAGCGCCTTCGAAGAAGACCGCGACATGATCAGCGCGCAGCACCGCAACATCCTGCGCAATCCGCATGCGCCGATGCTGCCGCTGGCCATGGACGCGGCGCTGGTGCAGTTTCGCGGCCTGGTGTCGGCCCGCGCCCAGGCCGAATCGGCGAAGGCCATCTGATCCCGGTTCGTGTTCGATCATGTCGAACCGACTGGCAGCAATCGGCCCGTTGCGGTCGTTGGTTTGCCCTGATAGCGGCTCGCCACCATGGTTGGCAGGGCCGCGGGCCGGCAGTGACTGTGCTCCGGGTCACTCGCGAGCGACTGCTCCTGGTGTGCCGGCGCCGCCGCGTCAACGACTTGGCTGGGGCGCGGGCATTGTGGCAATCGCGAATAGACCCTGCGCCCATTCACTACCGACCCACGTCCCCGGGCAAGCGCGTGGCAGGGCAGGCGAACGCAGTCCACGCCTTCGTCGCCAAGCCGTCCGTGCGGGCGCGGACGCCCGGCGCGCTCGCCCGGGATGTCGCCATACGGCCCGCAAACCAACGACCGCAAGGGGCCGAAAGCGGGCGGACAACTTCTGCAGAATTGAGTGCGCAACCGCCTGAATCACCCCGACAGAATCTGCAGGCCTTGCCGGCCCAGGAAAGCCACGGTTTGCTGGTACAACTCGGCGCCGCTGGCGATCATCTCTATGCGCCGGACATGCGTCGGGAACCGCCTCGTTGCATGCCGCGGCACGATCGACGATGCGCGCGCTACGCTGGGAACCGGTGCGGTCCGCACCCGTCCCGCGGGTTCGCTACAGGTAGCGCTCGCGCGCCAGCGCCGCCCCGAGGCCGAGCGCCTCGAGCTTCTTGATGGCGATGTCGCGGCGCATCGGGGCCAGGCCGCAATTAGTGCACGCCAGCAGGTGTTCGGCCGGAACGAACTTCAATGCGCGACCGATCGTCATGGCGATCTGCTCGGGCGTTTCGACCTCTTCGCTGGCCACGTCGATCACGCCCACCATCACGTCCTTGCCCTTGAGCAGCGTCATCAATTCCAGCGGAACCTGCGAGTGGTAACACTCGAGGCTGACCTGCTGAATACTGCTTTTGGCGAGCGCCGGAAACACTTGCTCGTATTGCCGCCATTCGCGGCCCAGCGTCTGCTTCCAGTCGGTGTTGGCCTGGATACCGTAGCCGTAGCAGATGTGCACGGCGGTGGTGCAGGCCCGTACACCGGGCGAGGCTGGCCGCGCCAGCCCCTGCGCGGCGCGCTCCAGCGCCTGCACGCCCCAGTCGGCGGCGTCCTGCATGTAGACGTTGAAGGCCGGTTCGTCGAACTGGATGATGTCGACGCCATCTTCGCGCAGGGCCAGCGCCTCCTGGTTCAGCAACTCGGCGAAGGCCATCGCCAACCTGAATCGGTCGCCATAGACGCGGTCGGCCACGGTGTCGACGATCGTCATCGGCCCGGGCAGCGTGAACTTGATGCGCCGCGTGGGGTGTGCCCGCAGCAGCCGCGCCTCGAACGCATGCACCCGGGCGCCCAGGGTAAGCGGGCCCACCACCTGCGGCACCTGGGCGTCGTAGCGCTTGTTGCGGATGCCCATCGTCACCTTGTTGGCAAAATCGATGCCGCCCACATGCTCGACGAAGCCATGCACGAAATGCTGGCGCGCCTGTTCCCCGTCTCCGATGATGTCGAGCCCGGCGTCCTCCTGGGCCTTGATCCACAGCAGTGTGGCATCGGCCTTGGCCTGGAGCAACTCCTCGCCCTGCGATTTCCACTGTGGCCACAACTTCTGCGTCTCGG
>JANMYG010000231.1:0-2036 GCA_031381865.1 Betaproteobacteria bacterium
CTGCTCCCGGTCGCACCGGCACCTTCATCCACCCGCAAAGAAAGAGTCCACCATGGGAATGTTCAGTTTCATCAAGGAAGCCGGCCAGAAGTTGTTCGGCCACAAGGAGGTCGAAAAAGCGGCTGCCGCGG
The DNA here is from genome assembly GCA_031381865.1 of Betaproteobacteria bacterium. Taxonomy (GTDB): domain Bacteria; phylum Pseudomonadota; class Gammaproteobacteria; order Burkholderiales; family Burkholderiaceae_C; genus CAISIP01. The sequence goes on from JANMYG010000231.1 coordinate 132, forward strand.
CCGCTGCGGACCCCGCAAAACAACCCACGCTGGACGAGTTGAATACGGCGGCGGCCCACGGCATCAAGGCCTACATCGAAACCCAGGACCTGGGCCTGACCGGCCTGTTCGTGATGTTCGACGGCGCCACAGGTACCGTCACCGTGCAGGGCGACGCGCCGTCGCAGGAGGTGAGCGAGAAGGTCACGTTGTGCTGCGGCAATGTGGGTGGGGTGCAGAGCGTGGAGAACCTGCTGGTGGTGGCCGAGCCCGCCGACGAATCGCAATACCACGACGTGGTGCGCGGCGACACCTTGTCGGCGATCGCCAAGACCTACTACGGCAACGCCAACAAGTACCCGCTGATCTTCGAGGCCAACAAACCGATGCTGAGCCACCCCGACAAGATCTACCCGGGCCAGAAGCTGCGTATTCCGCCAGCGGCCTGAGTGCAGCGGGTAAACCAGCGCGGCTGAGCCGGCCCGGCGTGGATGGCACCAATGCGGCACGCCTCGGGCTCCCGCCGCTTGCCACGCGCGCTGCTCGCGGCCCTGGTCACGCTGGTGCTGGTGGCCGGCTGCTCGCTGCCGCAGACCAATTTTTCGCAATACCCCGGATTCGCGCAGTACTTCGCCGCCCACCCGCCGCGCGACACGCTGCCCGACGCCACCGAGCAGGCGCTGCTGCTGCGCCACCGGCCGCGTTTCTTCGTTCCGCCCGAGCACGCCGGCCTGATTGACTTCTACCGCGACTACATCGCGCAAGGACAACTGTCCGGTGGTGACGGCCGGCTGGTTTCGGCGCAGGTCACGCCCGAGCTGCTCAATGCCCACAAGGACGATGCCCGAGCCGTCTTCAGACACATCCCGAAGGGCCGGGCCGCGCCGCCACCAACGGTCTTCGCGCGCATCGACCACGACGAGATCGCGCACGACGGTCGTGCGCCGCGGCTCACGTTCCTGACCTACCACGCCGTGTTTCGGCACTCCGGCATCGCGGCCGGTTTTTCGGGCTGGCAGGCGGCCATCGCCAGCCTGTTCGTCGACCTCGACGACTGGCACCAGCTCGACCACTACACTGCGGCGACGGTGGTGCTGGATGCTTCGAATCGGCCAGTGGCGCTGGTGCTGCAACAACACAACTACCACCACACCTACGTGCTGGGACCGGCGTTGGCGCTGCCGGCCGACGCCCGGCTCGCGGTCGATGTCGCCGCGCGCTCGAATGAGCTCTATCCCCATTCGCGCGACCGGGTGCGCCATCGGGCGGTACGCTTCAATTCAGTGCCTGAAATGCGTTACCTGATGGGCTTCGGCGACAAGCCGACGGTTGCCGAAGAAGACATCACCGAGGGCCGCGACGAGGTCGACTACCAGCTGGCGTTTCTGCCGCCGAGCGACGCGTTCTACACCTTCAAGGGTTTCCTGGGTGAACGGCGCAGAATGCCGGGCCGCGACGGCCCGCCGGGCGCGGATTTCAACACCCTGCCCGAGATCAAGCCACCGGCATCCCAGATGCTGATGGGTTTCTGGCGCGCGGGCAACCGCGACGACCTGGCGCGCCTGGAATCGACCTACGCCAAAACTGGCCGGCAAACGGACTTCGTGCAGGCGCAGAAACTGCCGTTCCTGCAGGCCATAGGCGCCGCCCCGTGACGGGGTGTTGCAATTCGGGTACTTGGCCATGTTTCACCGCGACGGCGATGCTCGAAGCGCGCGAGTTGATCCAGAGCCCGCCTGCGGTCGTTCGTCATCCTGCCGAACACGCTGATCCCGGCCATAGGTTGTCATCCCGGCCATAGGTTGTCATCCCGGCCATAGGTTGTCATCCCGGCCATAGGCTGTCATCCTGGCCAAAGGCTGCCATCCCGGCAAAGGCTGTCATCCCGGCGCAGGCCGGGATCCACGGTTGCGCGTGTCGTCGCTC
>JANMYG010000240.1:0-5999 GCA_031381865.1 Betaproteobacteria bacterium
GCACCCAGGAAATGCGGGATCGAGCCGGCGGCCGGCGAACCGTAACTGGCCTGGCCTGGGTTGGCCTTGGCCCAGGCCACATAGTCCTTGACTGACTTGACGCTGGCCGGAACCATCGGGCCGACCGCCAGGCCATGGTGAATGATCGCGGCGATGGACACCGGGGCCAGATCCTTGAACGCGTCGTACGATAACTTCCGGTAGATGTGCGGATAGATCGAGGTGCAGGAGTAAGGCGTCAGCAGCAGGGTGGCGCCGTCCGGCGCCGCGTTCTTGACCGACTCGACTGCAATACGTCCGCCAGCGCCGGGCTTGTTCTCAACGACTGCGGAATTCCTGGTGTAGCTGGAGCCGCCGAGCTTGTCGCCGACCCGGCGGCTAGTGGCGTCGGCGGTGCCGCCGGCCGGAAATCCGTTGATGATCTTCACCTGCTCCAGTGACTGGGCGCGTGCGGCGAAAGGTGCCAGCGCGCCGAACGCGGCAAGGCCGGCGGTGGCGTGGGTGAATTGGCGGCGGGTGGTCATGAAAAGTCTCCTTGATTGGGGAACGTGAGGCGAAAAAATACAGCGGCCGGGTCGGCGAGGGTGGCAGTTTCGAAACGGTGCATGGCCGGCAGCGCTCAGGCCCGTGGCCGGATCGTGCATGGCAGCGACCCGTCGTGCAGCGCGTTGACGAGGGCGTCGCGGTGTTTGAGCACCGCGCGCTGGTTGATCGATCCCTTGTCCGTGACTTCGCCCTTGTCGATCGACGGCGGCTCGGCCATGACCTGCAGCCGTGCGATGCGGTTGGCGCTGCCGGTGGCGGTTTTGGCAAGGGTGTCGACCAGCTGCTGGAAGTGCGCCTGCACCGGTGCGCTCTGCACCACCTCCTGCATGCTGGCGCTCGCCAGCAGGCCGGCCAGCGTGCGGACGGCCGCGGTGGGGAACACCAATGCCCCCACTTCCTTAAGGTTGATGCCGGTCAGCACCGCGTCCTGCACGTAGGGCGCCCCGGCCGCGATGATCTTGCCGCGCAGCGGTCCGACGCTGACGAAGGTGCCGGTGGCGAGCTTGAAGTCTTCGGCGATACGCCCGTCGAACTTGAGGCCCAGGTGCGGATTGGAATCGTCGATCCACTTGACCGCGTCGCCGGTGCAGAAAAACCCCTCGTCATCGAAATGCGCGGCGGTTTCTTCCGGCGCGCGCCAGTAGCCCGGCGTGATGTTGGGGCCGCGGTAACGCACCTCGACCTTGCCCTCGGTCGGCACCAGCTTGAGTTCCAGCCCCGGAGTCGGCACGCCCAGATCGCCGGCCTTCACGTTGGGGTTGGTCACGAAGATGCCGAACGGGCCGGATTCGGTCATGCCCAGACCGGTACCCATGACGATGCGTTCGCCGCATTCGGCCTCCTGGGTCTGGTGCAGGCTGTCCCAGATCGGCTGCGCCAGCGCCGCGCCGGCGTAGAAGAACATCTTCACGCGCGAGAGCAGGTTCTTGCGCAGGGCCGCATCGGTCTGCATCGCGTTGGCGATCGCCTCGAAGCCGGTGGGCACGTTGAAGTAGACCGTGGGTGCGATCTCGCGCAGGTTGCGCAGGGTTTCGCCGACCAGCGCCGGCACCGGTTTGCCGTCGTCGATGTAGAGCGTGCCACCGTTGTAGATCGTCAGGCCGAAGTTGTGGTTGCCGCCGAAGGTGTGGTTCCATGGCAGCCAGTCCACCAGCACCGGGTGCGCGCCCTCGATCTCGGTCGCCAGCACCGGCATCGACTGGCGCATCTGCTGCTGGTTCGCGCACCACATGCGCTGCGTGTTGATGACCGCCTTGGGCAGCTTGGTGGAGCCGGAGGTGAACAGGAACTTGACGATCGTGTCCGGCCCGGTGGCCGACATCGCCGCGTCGACCGACGGCGTGGCGACTGTGGCGAGCAGGCTCTCGAACGGCGTGGTCTTGCGGTCGATTGCGCCGTGGCCGCCGGCCAGCGGCAGCGTGACCTCGACGTCGGCGTCCACCGCCACGGCGATGGCCCGCGCGTAACGCGTGGCGTCGCTGGCAAACACCAGCCCGGGCGTGATGGTGCGCAAGACGTGGCGCAGTTTCTCGTAGTCGGTGCTGACCGTGGAATAGGCCGGTGAGACCGGGCAATACGGAACACCGGCATAGATGCAGCCGAGCGCCAGCAGCGCATGCTCGAGGTCGTTTTCGCTCAGGATCGCCACCGGCCGCTCGGCGTCCAACCCGCGGTCGACCAGCGCCTGCCCGATGTTGCGGGCACTCTGCAGCGCCTGCGCGTAGCTGATGTGGCGCCACTCGCCGGTGGAGCCGTCGGCGTTGCGGACCCGGCGCGCCATCCAGGTGCGTTCGGGCGCGGTTTGCGCCCAATGGACGAGCCGGTCGGTGATGCGCGGCGCAAAAGCCTCCAGTGGCTGGTCGGCCATCAGATAACGCGTACCGGCCACACCTTCGCGCAGGGCTACGCGGGTCACGCCAAAGGTCAGGGGGCGGTATTTGGGGCTGTGCATGGCGGTGTCCTTCAGGCTTTGCGGACCTTGGCTGCCTTGCCATCCAGGAACGCCTTGACGCGTTGCTTGGCTTCCGGCGCGCTCTGCGCGATGGCGGCCATCATGGCTTCGCTGAAGAAGCCGTGGTCGGCGCTTTGTTCGGCGATGCGCGGCAGTGCGTGCATCAGCGCGTAGTTGGTCAGCGGCGCGTTCTGCGCCACGCGCACGGCGAGTTCCATCGCCTTGTCGAAGGCCTGCCCGGTCGGTACGAGGTATTGCGCAAAACCGGCTTTTTCACCATCGGCGGCGTTGTACACGCGCCCGGTCAGCATCATGTCGGTCATGCGTGCCACCCCGACCAGTTTGGGAATACGCACCGAACCACCGCCACCGACGAAGATGCCGCGCGAACCTTCGGGCAGGGCGTAGAACGTGGACTCGTCGGCGACCCGGATATGGCAGGCGCTGGCCAGCTCCAGCCCGCCACCGACGACCGCTCCATGCAGCGCGGCAATCACCGGCACCGGGCCGAACTGCACGCGCTCGAGCGCCGCGTGCCAGCTGCGCGAGTGCAGCAGGCCCTGGCCGGCGTCGCGTTCCTGCAGCTCGCTCAGGTCGAGCCCGGCGCAGAAATGGTCGCCGTCGCCGGCGATCACCGCCGCGCGCACACTGTGCGGCATTTCCTCGAATAATCTGCGCAGCGCGGCGATCAGGCCGTCGTTGAGCGCATTGCGCTTGGATGCACGCGTCAGCCGCAACACGGCGACTTCCTTGTGTTGTCCGCGCAGCTCGACGTGGATGTCTTTGTTGGTCATGGTTGCTTTTCGGTGCTGGATCGATTATGGTTATGAAATATAACCAACTCAAGTGCTTTCGCAGTTGTTTGTCTCGGTGTTTTCCCTAATCAAAGGAGCCTTCCATGGACTACCGCAATCTGGTCGCGATCGACACCCATACCCATGCCGAGGTCAGTTGCTGGAACCCGTTCGACAACTACGGCGAGGAGTACGACCGCGCCGCGGACAAGTACTTCCGCAACAGCCGCCGCCCCACGATCGAAGAGACGATCGCCTACTACCGTGAGCGCAAGATCGGCCTGGTGATGTTCACGGTCGACGCGGAGACGCAGATGGGCCGCCGGCGCATACCGAACGAGGAGATCGCCGAGGCGGCCAGGGCGAACAGCGACATGATGATCGCCTTCGCCAGCATCGACCCGCACAAGGGCAAGATGGGCGCCCGCGAGGCGCGCCGGCTGGTCGAGCAGCATGGCATCAAGGGTTTCAAGTTCCACCCCACGGTGCAGGGGTACCACCCCTACGACCGGATGGCCTGGCCGATCTACGAGGTGATCAACGAATACAAGTTGCCGGCGATATTCCACACCGGCCACAGCGGCATCGGCAGCGGCATGCGGTGTGGTGGCGGGTTGCGCCTGGAGTACAGCAACCCGATGCACCTGGACGATGTGGCGATCAGTTTCCCCGACATGCAGATCGTCATGGCGCACCCGAGTTTTCCGTGGCAGGACGAGGCGCTCAGCGTGGCGACCCACAAGCCCAACGTCTGGATCGACCTGAGCGGCTGGAGCCCCAAGTACTTTCCCAAGCAGCTGGTCCAGTACGCCAACACGCTGCTCAAGGACCGTATCCTGTTCGGCAGCGACTACCCGCTGATCACGCCCGACCGCTGGATGAAGGATTTCGAGGACGCCGGCTTCAAGCCGGAAGTGATGCCGGGCATCCTCAAAGGCAATGCGGTGCGCTTGCTGGGCCTGGACGCAGCCTGAGGCATCAGGGTTATCCCTGCCCGGCAATCGGGTCGGGAATTGTTGGAACGTTTTGTGCCAGCGCGGGTCTGTCGTAATCCTGACTTTTTTTGGAGGACCCATGCAACGCAAAACCGCCGCCGACTTCGACCAGGAACTGCTGGACCTGTTCAACGACTACATCCACGGCGCCATCGACCGCCGCGGCTTCCTGCAGAAAGCCCAGAAGTTCGCCGTTGGCGGCATGACGGCCGGCATGTTGCTGGCCGCCTTGAGCCCCGACTATGCGGCCGCGCAGGTGGTGCCCAAGGACGACAAGCGCATCAAGACCGAGGTGCTCAGTTACCCGTCCCCGAACGGCTCCGGCACCATGAAGGGGTATCTGGCGATGCCCGCCAACGCGAGTGGCAAATTGCCGGGTGTGCTCGTGATCCACGAGAACCGCGGCCAGAACCCGCACATCGAAGACATCGCGCGGCGCCTGGCGCTGGACAACTTTATCGCCTTCGCGCCCGATGCGCTGACACCGCTGGGCGGTTATCCGGGCGACGACGAAAAAGCCGCGGACTTGTTCCGCACGCTCGACCAGGCCAAGACGCGCGAGGATTTCGTCGCGGCGGCCCAGGTCCTGAAGGGGTTGCCCCAGTTCAGCGGCAAATACGGGGCGGTCGGCTTCTGTTACGGCGGTGGCATCGTGCACCGCCTGGCCGTCCGATTGCCCGACCTTGGCGCGGGCGTGCCGTTTTATGGCCCGCAGCCGGCTGCGGAGGATGCCGCCAAGGTGAAGGCGCCATTGCTGATGCATTTCGCCGAAAACGACAGCTTCATCAACCCGGGCCGGCCTCCCTACGAGGCCGCCTTGAAGGCCGCCGGTGTCCGGTTTTCCACCTACGAATACCCCGGCACCCAGCACGGCTTCAACAACGACACCACGCCGCGTTACGACGTCGCGTCCGCCAAGCTGGCGTGGGACCGGACGCTGGCGTTCTTCAACCAGAACCTTCGCGGCTGAGGCGCCGTCGGCCTGACCGAGCCCCACACCATGTTCCTGCTGCAACGATGGGTGGCGGTGGCGGTGGCGGTGGCGTCGGCCCTTTGCTTGGCGGCGCAGGCCCAGACCTTTCCCGCCCGGGCGATCCGCATCGTGGTGCCCTTCGGCGCCGGGGGTGTGGCGGACCTGACGGCGCGCGCCGTGGCCCAGAAGCTCGGCGAGTCGCTCGGTCAAGCGGTGGTGATCGACAACAAGCCGGGCGCCGGTGGTGTGGTGGCGGGCGATGCGGTGGCGAAGGCCGAGCCGGACGGCCACACCCTGCTGCTGATGTCCAACGGCACGGCCGTCAGCGCCGGCCTGTTCAAGTCGCTGCCGTTCGACGCCGTGCGCGACTTCGCCCCGGTCTCGACCCTGGCCAGCTTCGATATCGCGATCGTGGCCGCGGCGGATTCCAGGTTCCGGACCATCGGCGACCTGCTGGCGTTTGCCAGGGCCAACCCGGGCCGACTGAACCTGGGCAGCATCAATATCGGCAGTACGCAGAACCTGGTGGCCGAACTGTTCAAGACCGCCTCGGGCGCCGATTTGCAGATCGTGCCATTCAATGGAACGCCGGCCCTTGTCACCGCGCTGCGTGGCGGGCAGATCGACGCGGCGGTGGAAATCCTGGGCCCGGTGATGGCGCAGGTCGACGCCAAGGCCCTGCGGGTGCTGGTGGTCACCGGCAGCAAACGCTCGTCGGTCGTGCCCGAAATCCCGACCGC
>JANMYG010000255.1:0-4615 GCA_031381865.1 Betaproteobacteria bacterium
ACACCCAGCGCGCCGCCGAAATGGTCGGCGTGGCTGTGCGTGAACACGATCGCCGACACCGGCTTGTCACCCAGGTGGCGGCGCGCAAAGGCCATCGCGGCGGCGGCGGTCTCCTGCGTCGTGAGGGTGTCGACGACGATCCAGCCGGTCTGGCCCTCGATCAGCGTGATGTTGGCCAGGTCGAAGCCGCGCAACTGGTAGATGCCGTCGACGACCTTGAACAGACCGGCCTGGTTGTTGAGCCCGGCATGGCGCCACAGGCTGGGGTTGACGGTGGCCGGCGCGGCGCCGTCGATGAAACGGAAGCGGTCGAAGTCCCACAGCGTGCTGCCGTCGGGCGAGAGCACCTTGCCCTCGGGCGCCGCGATCAAGCCGCGCCGGGCATCTTCCATGTCCTGCGTGCGCGCCAGGTCGAGTGTGCTGGCGACGGCCGCGTTGGCAGCGACCGTGGCCGGCGTCGCATCACCCACGGGCGCGGATGGCAGCGACCGATCGCGCCCGCGCCACCACTGCGCCGCCAGCGCCAGCGCCACAATGGCGAGCAGCCCCAGCACGGTCTGGAATGCGGTGCGCCAATGCCAGCCGCGGTCGGCATTAAGGCTGCGGTGGGGGGATGTTGCGGTTGTCGGGTCGGTCATTTTTCTGGTCCGGTACGCCACCGGTCGGGCGGCTTTGTCGCGCTGCACCGGGTTTTACTACGTTGTTGGCCCAAAGAAACGCGCAAAGCCAATTGGCATGCGGGTTTACAGAGGTTGTGGAGTGGCCGCGATCGACTGGCAAGAGCCGGTCGCCTTTGGGAACTGCATGCTCCAGACCGGCCGTTCAGGTTTGCAGTGGACTGTCGGCAATGTGAAGCCAATTTCGGCAATTCGAGCATCCGCGATCGGTCAGTTCTGCGTGCTCGCGACGGACTGCTTTCGAGGAGCGGAAATCATGACCCTCTGTGGTCTCACCTCAATCCGGCTGAATCTGGCGGCGGCGCCAATTGGGAGGGGTGTCGGCTCGCCGCTCAATCCCCTCAAGCTCCCGTTCGCTGGCCGTAGCCTCTCGTGGCAAATCGATTTGGAAGCGACCTCTTCGTGTGTATCATACACACGTGAGCAGCGCTGACCTGATAAGTGAACTCAAGAAGGTAGGTTGGCGACTTGCCCGCGTCAATGGTTCTCATCATGTCTTCACGCACCCGCAGCGCACTGGTATCGTGGTGGTTCCTCACCCCAAGAAGGACTTGGGCAAAGGACTGGTGAAGGCCATACGGCAACAGGCCGGGATTTGAAAAGAGGCATGCAACATGCGTTACCCCGTCGCTATTGAACCCGGCACTGAGACCGAAGCATTCGGCGTCGTTGTGCCTGACCTTCCTGGGTGCTTCTCTGCCGGTGACACGATGGAAGAGGCCCTGGCCAAGGCCGAAGAAGCCATCGCTGCCTGGATCGAAGTCGCCCTTGACACGGGGCAGGACATTCCACAGCCGTCCAGTGTCGAAGCGTTGCGCAAGAAGCACAAGGAATGGAAGGCGTGGGTCTGGGCCGTCGTCAATGTGGACCCCGCGGTGCTTGATGACACGCTTGAGCGAGTAAACATCAGTCTGCCGCGTCGCGTGCTGCACCGGCTCGACGCATTGGCACGCGCGACGGGCGAGACTCGCTCGGGGTTTGTCGCGCGCATGGCCCTGGAGGGCCACCAGACGACCACCTGATCACCAATGGCTCCGATCTACGCCCGATTTGCGGGCCTTGATCTGAACACCCGAACACCCGTTGTGGGTCGTTTGCAGGCCCGCACTTTCGGCGGGTGACCGGCACCGAAGATCGTGCAATTGGACTGCCGTATTGCGGGCATTGGTGGGCGACTCGTTACGCTGCACTGCTGACGTCCAGCTGTTGACATCCGTCGAACAAGAAATATCCAGGCCCGGCGTTACAGAGTTTGGGCCGACAGCGTAGTAAAACCCGCTGCACCGTCGATGTGGACCGGAATACTGTATCTTGGCCGAATCCATTGGCATCGGAGTCGACCCATGATCATCGCGCTGGCCTCGCCGCGTACCGCTTCATCCCTGGACGAGGGCCTGGAAAAGGTCCGGTGGCTGCTGTGCGAGGCTGCGGCCCAGGGCGCGCGGATCGTGTGTTTTCCGGAGGCCTACCTGCCGGGCTTGCGGGGCCAGGATTTTGCCGTGCCGCCGTTCGACCAGGGGTTGCAGGAACGCGCGCTCGGCGCGGTCGCGCAGTGGGCGCGAAGTTATGCGGTGGCGACCATCCTTGGCATGGAGCGCTGCACCGCAGCGGGCCGGCAGGTGGCGGCCTTCGTGATCGACGCGCGCGGCCAGCTGCAGGGCTACCAGACCAAGAACCAGCTCGCCCCGAGCGAAGACGGGTTCTACGTGCCCGGACAAAGCCGGCGGATCTTCGAGCTCGACGGCACCCGGTTCGGCGTGGTGATCTGCCACGAGGGCTGGCGTTATCCCGAGACCGTGCGCTGGGCCGCGGTGCGCGGCGCCAGCATCGTGTTCCACCCCCACCATGCGGGCAGCGACCACGAAGGTGTGCGGCTGACGCAGTGGGGCGCGGCCACCAACCCCTATTACGAAAAGGCCATGTTGCTGCGCAGCATCGAGAACACGGTCTACTTCGCCAGCGTCAACTATGCGATGCGGTTCCAGGAATCGGCCACCAGCCTGATCACGCCCGCGGGCGAGTGCCAGGCGTATCTGCCCTACGGCCAGGAAGGCCTGCTGGTGCAGGCGATCGACCCCGGGCAGGCCAGCGGCCTGCTGGCCGCCCGTTATGCGCCCGACCGTTACCAGGAGTTCAGGCCGCAGTGAGCGGCCGGAGGTTGAGCCGGCGCACAGACCCGGCCCGCCAGCCGCCTGGATCCGCTCCCGCGGCGCACATGCCGCTTCTTATTGAGGTTTTCGATATTCAAGACACCGTTCGCCCTGAGCCTGTCGAAGGGCTCGCGAGCCCTTCGACTGGCTCCCTTCGACTGGCTCAGGGCGAACGGACATTGACTTGTCATCAATTTGGGGAAAACCAATAGGCACCCTAAGCCCGCACCTCGAAGATCATGTTGAAGGGTGTCTCGGTGGCGCGGCGCAGGTGGCTGAAACCGCCTTTGCTGGTGACCGAGCGCAGCCGCGCCTCGCCGGCTTGCGCGCCCAGGCACAAGCCCACTTCCTGCGCGCGCGATGCCGGTGTGCAGATGCAGGTCGAGGCCGAGTAGAAGATGCGCCCGATCGGGTTCAGGTTGTCCTCCAGGCGGTCGTTGGCAAACGGCTCGACCAGCATCCAGGTGCCGTCGGGCTTGAGCGCCTGGCGCACATGCCTGGCCGCGCCAACCGGGTCACCCATGTCGTGCAGGCAGTCGAACATCGCCACCAGGTCGTAATCGCCACCGGGAAAATCCTGCGCCTTGGAAACCTCGAAGCGCACGCGGTCCGCCACACCGGCGTTGCTGGCCGCCGCACGGGCAAAAGCGATCGAGGGCTCGTGGTAGTCGAAGCCGATGAAGCTCGACTGAGGGTAGGCCTGCGCCATGATCACGGTCGATGCCCCGTGGCCGCAGCCGACGTCCGCCACGCGTGCGCCGGCCTTCAACTTGGCATCCACCCCGTCGAGCGCGGGAATCCAGTTGCCGACCAGGTTCGCCACGTAGCCAGGGCGGAAGAAACGCTCGGTGCCGGCGAACAACGCCGGATGCTGCTCGTGCCAGCCCATGCCGGCGCCGCTGCGAAAGGCCTCGATCAGGCGCGGCACCGCGGCGAACATCGCCATCGCACACTGGAAACCCCCGGGTATGAAAGCCGGACTGCCCTCGACCGCCAGCGCGAACGCCTGCTCCTCGCTCAGGCTGAACTTTTGCGTCGCGCTGTCGTAGCCGGCATAACCGCTGGCCGCCTGCGCGCTGGCCCACTCGAGCACATAACGGGCATCGGTGCCGGTCGCCTGGGCCAGTTCGGCGGCGGTCATCGGCGCCTTCGCCAGCGCCTTGTAGAGCCCGAGCTGGTCACCGATCACCACCGTCGATGCATGCGCCACCGCCCCCATGTCGCGCACGAAATTGCCCATGAACTCGTTGAGTCTTGCTTCGTCGATCGCCATCACTGTCTCCTTGGAAGGTTGCGAGAGGTCGTTTGCTGCCGTGCCGGCGCCGGGCCTGGAACCTCTCTTCAGCCAGCCCGCGGCCGTATGCCATGCGGTCGCAACGGCGAGGCCGATTGCCCGCCCGGCGGGCGCCATGGCGCGCTGCGCCACCGGTTGCAGCGCCGCCGCATGCACCAGCGCAAGTTAGTCCTCTGGCGCGGGCTTGTCAACGGCCGGACCAGCGTGCAGCACCGGCGCGCGGCCGTAGCCGGCGCGGCGCTACGGTGGCGCCGTGGTGCCGTGGCGCGGCGGTGCGGCGGTGCGATGGTGCAGCCGGTGCGATGGTGCAGTTGCTGCGATGGTGCAGCCGGTGCGATGGTGCAGCTGCTGCGATGGTGCAGCCGGTGCGATGGTGCAGCCGCTGCGCCGGGTCAGTCGGCGCCGGGCGCTTTGCCGGGCCGGCGCGGCCGGGCCGGCTTCGGCGCCGCGCCGGCGCTCGCAGCAGCCTTCTTGCGCGGCGCGGCGGACCGTGC